>JADFTG010000031.1 GCA_022560365.1 Chloroflexota bacterium
TTCCTCCTCGTCGTCGTGCCCGACCTCGCCACGCTGGGCGACGGTCACAACGATGCCGCCCGCCGCTACTTCCAGCTCTCCACCATCGGCGTCCCCATCGTCAGCATCGCCACCGGCACCGACCTCTCCGGCCAGTTCCTTGAGGCCTGGTCGAAGCTCCGCTCCAACGGCGGCCTCGGCGACCGCGTCAAAGCAGCGATGCGCAAGAAGGCCGTCAGGGGCGAGGCGCTCGGCCGTCCGCCGTACGGCTACCGCGTCGGCCCGCGCCGCCGCCTCGTCGTCGTGCCGGAGGAAGGCTCCGTCGTCCGTTACATCTTCCGTCTCTATCTCAAGGACGGCCTCGGCATCCGACGCATCGCCCGCCGCCTCAACGAAGAAGACTTCCACACCCGTCGCGGCGGCCTCTGGAGCATGGTCACCGTCCGCGATATCCTCCGCAACCGCGCCTACGTTGGCACCTACTCACGCTTTGGCGTGCGGGTGCCGGCCAGCCACGCCCCGCTGATCTCGCAGGAGGACTTCCGCCGGGTGCAGGAGCGACTGGACCAGCGCCGGCCCAGCAGCACCCAGCGCCAGGTGTCACCGTTTCTTCTCTCCGGAATCACCTTCTGCAGCTACTGTGGCAACAAGATGATCGGCGTCACCCGCAAGCAGAAGTGGCGCCGCGCCGACGGCACCGAAAAGACGGCGCAGTACCGCTACTACCAGTGCGAATCGCGCACCAACCGCAGCCTCTGCGACTACCACACCCGGCGCGCCGAAGCGCTGGAAGATGAGGTGAGCGAATCGCTGCGCGCGGCCTCGATCGCCGACGCCGCCAACGGCACCGGCAGCAAGGCCGATCTGCAGGCCCAGATGACCCGCCTGCGCGACAAGGTCCGTCGTCTCGACAAGCGCCTCGAAGGCTGCCTGGACTCCGCCGCGGGCGGCCAGATCAACCCCGAGAAGGCGCAGGCGATGGCCCAGACGATCGCCGCCGAGCAGCTCCAGATCGAAGACCGCCTCGTCGCCACCCAGCGCATCGCCGAGCAGTACGAGACCGAGGGCGAACTCCGCCGGCACCGCGAGGAAGTGATCAGCCGCCTGCGCACCGAGTGGCAGTCCATGGAGTTCACCGTCAAGCAAGAACACCTGCGCGAGGTCGTCGACCGCATCACCGTCCGCGATGACGGCGTCGAACTGACGTTTAAGTCCTAGCCTGTGACCGCCACCTGGACGGTCTACACAGACGGTGCCTCCCGCGGTAACCCCGGCCCTGCTTCCATCGGCGCCGTCGTCTACAACGCCTCAGGCGAAGAGGTACACACCGTCTCCCGCCGCCTCGGGCGCGCCACCAACAACGAGGCCGAGTACCAGGCTGCCGTCGCCGGCCTCGAGGCCGCACTGGGCCTCGGCGGCGGCTCAGTCGACCTGCGCATGGACTCCCAGCTCATCGTGCGCCAGCTGGAGTTCCGCTACCGCGTCCGCAACGCACGCCTGCGCCCGTTCTTCGAGCGCGTCGTGGAGCTGAAGCGCCAGTTCGACAGCTTCACGGTCACCCACGTGCCGCGCGAGCAGAACAAGCGCGCCGATCAGCTCGCCAACCTGGCCCTGGATTCGGGCCAGGACTAGCGCTCTCTCCGCCCCGGCGCATTTCGGCGTGCTCGTGGAGAGTCGGTCGGGGCGATCACTGCTAGAATGAGGAGTAGTCCAGTAGGCCGGGTGGCCGCCCCGACTTGTCGGGGAGGAAGGTCCGAGCTCCAATTGGGCAGCGCGCTGGGTAACTCCCAGGCGGGGCGACCCGACGGAAAGTGGCACAGAAACATACCGCCGCGAGCGATCGTGGTAAGGGTGAAATGGTGGGGTAAGAGCCCACCGGCGTCGGTGAGAGCCGGCGGCCGGCCAAACCCCGCGCGGAGCAAGGCCAAATAGGAGGGCGTTAAGGGTGCCCGACCCAGACCCTCGGGTTGGCTGCTTGAGGCTTCGGGTAACCGGAGCCCTAGATTGATGGTCACCGTCCGCCTCTGGCGGATACAGAACTCGGCCTACAGGCCTGCTGGACTACTCCAACCACTCGCGGCGGCGGCGTCCGCCGTTTATCGTTAGCTCATGCGCCTCTCCGAACTCGCTCGCCTGACCGGCGCCCACCTCATCGGCGACGGCGAAGTCGAAGTCACCGCAATCGAGCAGGACTCGCGGCTGGCCCGGCCCGGCGCCCTCTTCGTCGCCGTCCCCGGCCTCACCGTCGACGGCCACGCCTACCTCGCCGGCGCCCTCGAGGCCGGCGCTCAGGCCGTTGCCGTCCAGGAAGACCGCGAACCCCTCTGGCGACCGCTGATCGAGGGCGGCGGCGCAGACCTCCTCGTCCTGCCGGACACCCGCCGCGGCCTGGCGCAGCTCGCCGCCGCCTTCCACGGCTATCCGGCGCAGCGCCTCAAGGTCATCGGCGTCACCGGCACGGATGGCAAGACCAGCCTCTGTCACCTTCTCGCGCACGTCTTCAACGCCACCGGTCACAGCGCCGGCCTCATCAGCACCGTCGAGTGCCGCATCGGCGACGAACTCCTGCCCGACACCGGCCGCTTCACGACGCCCGAGTCGCCAGCGGTCCAGGCGATGCTCGCGCAGATGGCCGACGCCGGCTGTGAGTGGGCCGTCATCGAAGCGACGTCCCACGGCCTCGCCCTCCACCGCGTCGACGAATGCGAGTACGACATCGCCGTCCTCACCAACCTCAGCCGCGACCACATCGACTTCCACGGCACGGACGAAGACTACCGCGCCGCCAAGGCCCGGCTCTTCCAAATGCTCGATGAAGCCGCCGACAAGGGCTTCCCGAAGACCGCCGTCCTCAACGCCGACGACCCCTCAGCCGCCTTCTTCGGCGATCAGACGAAGGCCCGTGCCCTGATATACGCAACCGCCGCCGAAGCCGATATACGTGCTGTCGGCGTCGCCGTGGACGCCAGCGGGGCGGACGTCTCGGCCGACGTGAAGGGCCGCCGCCTGGACTTTCGCGTGCCGCGGCCCGGCCCGTTTAACGTGCACAACGCCCTCGCCGCGCTCGCCACCGCCCTCGCCGCCGGCCTCGACCTCGAAGCGGCCGCGCGGGCGATCGAAACGTGGCCCGGCGCGCCCGGCCGCATGGAGCTGATCGACGAAGGCCAGCCGTTCACCGCCCTCGTCGATTTCGCGCACGCTCCGGCCTCCCTCCGCGCCGTTCTCGAGCACCTGCGCGCCACCGTCCGCGGCCGCATCATCGCCGTCTTCGGCTGCATCGGCGAGCGCGACCGCGAGCGCCGGCCCGGCATGGCCGCCGTCGCCGCCGAGCTCGCCGACTACTCGATCATCACCGATGACAACCCCTACACCGAGGACCGCGACGCGATCATCGCCGACATCGCCGCCGCCATGCGCGCCGCCGGCAAGCGCGAGGGTCACGACTTCGCCGTCGTCCCCGACCGGCGTGAGGCGATCGCCCAGGCGCTGGCGATGGCTGTCGACGAAGACGCCGTCCTCCTCGCCGGCAAGGGTCACGAGCGCACCGTCAACATGGCCGATGCTCATTACGAGTGCCACGACCCGACCGTCGTCCGCGCGGCCCTGCGCTCGATCCTCGCCGGCCGCCGCTAATCTTTCGCAGCTCGCCAAATCGTCCCCCGCGCGGCGTCTCGATCTGTTACTATGCCAGGCAGATAAGGAGGTGATGTGAATGGATGACAGTACAGGCAGTAGACCTGTCCCTTCACACCACAACCTCTTTGAGGTGACGGTGGGATAACAAAGCGCGGACAGGACTACCTGCCCACGCTCAGGGGGCTGGCCTTCGGGCTGGCCCCCTGGCATTTTGTCCGCCTATCCTTGTCCCGTGACTGAACTCGACTTGCCCGCAGTCGATCGTCTTCTCCGCACCGGGGAGATCGGTCGGCGCTTCACCTACCTTGCCACGACCGCCTCGACGATGGACGTCGCCCGG
Organism: Chloroflexota bacterium; assembly: GCA_022560365.1. Classification (GTDB taxonomy): domain Bacteria; phylum Chloroflexota; class Dehalococcoidia; order SM23-28-2; family RBG-16-64-32; genus CF-162. The sequence continues at coordinate 3,956 of JADFTG010000031.1, forward strand.
GACGAGGCAGTCGCCGGTGCGCCGCACGGCGCCGTCGTCATCGCCGAGGAGCAGACCGCCGGCCGCGGCCGGTTCGGTCGCCGCTGGGTCTCGCCCGCCGGTAAGAACCTCTACCTCACGCTCATCCTCCGGCCTGACGCTGGCCGTCTCCGCGCGCTGAGCATGGTCGTCCCGCTCGCCGTCTGCCGCGCCGTCGAGGCGGTGACGTCTCTGCGGCCCGTCATCAAGTGGCCGAACGACGTCCTCGTCGGCGGACGAAAGCTCGCCGGCGTCCTCATTGAGGGTGAGTCCTCCGGCGCGGAACTCCTCTACGCCCTCGCCGGCATCGGCCTCAACGTCAACGATCCGGTCGACGACCCTGAGATCGCTGGCATCGCCACCAGCCTCTCACGTGAGCTGGGCGAAGAGACGCCTCGCGAGACCGTCCTGGCGGCGCTGCTCAACGAGCTGGAGGGTGCGTACAGTGGCTCGCCCGGCGATGTCTACAGCGCTTGGCGGTCGCGCATCGCCACCCTCGGTCAGTCCGTTCGTCTCACCTTCCGCGACGAGATATACGAAGGCACAGCCGAAGACGTAGACAACGAGGGTAGCCTCATCCTCCGTCTTTCCGACGGCACGCAGAAGACCTTCGAGGCCGGCGAGGTCACCCTCCGCGGTTAGCCGTCGACGCCATGAGCGAATCGAACGCGCCTTACTCTCGCTCATCCTGAGGCTCTCGAAGGGCGAACGTGCCCGTCCCGCTCATCCTGAGGCTCTCGAAGGGCGAACGGGCTCGTCCCGCTCATCCTGAGGCTCTCGAAGGACGGCGGAGCACAGCGCCCGGTGACGCCGAGCACTTGGAGATCACTTGAGCCACCGCTAACGTCACAGCATGGCCTTCCACGTGTACATGCTGAAATGCTCAGATGGTTCGCTATACGTTGGTCACACCGACGACCTTGACGCCCGGCTCCGCGCGCATCGAACCAGACACTACTCCGGGTACACAGCGAAGCGACTGCCGGTGGAGCTCATCCACTCAGAGACCTTCGCGACTCGCGACGATGCGTTCGCGGCGGAGCGCCAGCTCAAGGGTTGGTCCCGAGCGAAGAAGCTCGCCTTGGCAGACGGCGATTGGGCTGAGGTCAAGGCGGCAGGCGCTGCGCCGGACGCCACAACCGCCTTCTTACCGTCCTCGTGCTGCTCATGGTTCGAGAGCCTCACCATGAGCGGATCGGGGAGTGCCCGGCCGATAAGGACACCACGAGCGCACTGCCCGTCCCGCTCATCCTGAGGCTCTCGAAGGGCGAACGTGCCCTCCGCGGTTAGCTTGAGTCGGCTGGTGGGATCTGGCGGCGGGCGCTGCCGTTGCCGTCGCCGCTGTTTCCGGCGCCGTTCTTCATAAACATCGTGATCACGTCTATCGGGATCGGGAAGATTATCGTGCTGTTCTTCTCAGACGCGATCTCCGTCAACGTCTGCAAGTAGCGCAGCTGCAGCGTCACCGGTTCGGCCGCCATCACCGCGCCCGCTTCCGCCAGCCGCTTCGACGCCTCGAACTCACCCTGGGCGTGGATCACCTTGCCGCGGCGCTCACGCTCGGCCTCCGCCTGACGGGCCATCGCTCGTACCATCTCCGACGGCAGGCCAACGTCGCGGACCTCCACAATCGTCACCTTGATGCCCCATGGCTCCGTCGCCTCGTCGATGATCTGCTGCAGCTTCTGGTTCAGCTCGTCACGCTTGCTCAGCAGATCATCCAGGTCGGACTGGCCCAGCACACTGCGCAGCGTCGTCTGGGCCACAAGTGCCGTCGCGCGGACGTAGTCCATCACTTTGACGACCGAGTTCTCCGGGTCCGTGACCCGGAAGTAGACCACTGCGTCCACCTTGACCGTCACGTTGTCGCGCGTGATCACGTCCTGGCGAGGCACGTCCATCGTCGCGATGCGCAGATCCACCTTCTGCATACTCTCCACGAAGGGGAGGATGAAGAAGAGCCCCGGGCCGCGGGCGCCCACCAGGCGTCCCAGCCGGAAGATGACGCCTCGTTCGTACTCCTGCACGATGCGGATCGCGAACGGGAACAGTGGCACCGCCATCATGTACCCGAAAATGATCAGCACGCGGGCAAGCAGGTTGGGCCCCTCGACCTTGGGCGGCTCCGGCGTCGCGAGCGGGGAATCGACGGTCATGGCTAGTCTCCTTCCGGCTTCTGTTTCCTGACCTTCAGTCTCAGTCCCTTTATCTGTGTGATGATAACGCTATCGCCCGGCTCGATCTCGCCTTCTTCAGCCTCCGCCGTCCAGATCTCGCCGTCCATCATCACGAACCCCTCCGGCGTCAGCGCCGACCGCGCCACGACAGTCCTCCCGACAAAGGTACTCATCCCCACCTTCGCGGGCATCGTCCGGATCCGCATCACGTTCACGAAGACGAAGACGACCAGCGCACCGAGCGCCGCGGCGACGCCGATGATCAGCTCCTCTGACACCCGGAACTCCGCGTCGTTGCCGCTCGTCAGCATCAAGCCGCCAAGGACGAGCGAAACTGCGCCGCCCACGCCTAACACGCCCCCGCTCGTCACGAATAACTCGAGCCCGAATAATATGAACGCGAACATGATCAGCGCCACCCCCGCCCAGTTGAAGGGGATCACGCTGAGGGAGAAGAACGCCATCACCAGCGCGATCACGCCGAACACGCCCGGAACGATTGAGCCCGGGTTGTATAGCTCGATGAACAGCGCCAGCGAACCCAGCGACAGCAACAGGAAGGCGATGTTCGGATCTGCGAGGACGTCCAGGAAACGCTCCACAAAGTTGCGGTTGTTGAACGCGATCTCCGCACCCGCCGTGTCCAGCACGACCTCCTGGCCGCCCTGAAGCGTCACGGGTAGGCCGTCGATCTGCTGCAGGAGGTCGTCGAGGTCATCGGCGATGTACTCCACGATGTTCAGGCCGACGGCCTCGCTCGACGGCGCCGAGATGCCCTTGCGGACGGCGTCCTCCGCCCATTCCGCATTGCGCCCGCGCAGGGCGGCGAGGTCGCGGATCTTCTCCACGGAGTTCTCGATCACCTTGTTGCGCAGGTCGCCCTCCAGGTCCGCGCCCGTGCCGCTGATGGGCGTCGCCGAGCCGATCACCGTCGCCGGCGACATCGCCGCCACGTGCGCCGCGTACGCAATGTACGTCCCCGCCGAGGCAGCCTGACCCCCCGAGGGGGACACGTACACGATCACCGGCACCTCCGAGGCGAGGATGTTCTGAATGATGTCGTCCATCGAGGTGAGGAGGCCACCCGGCGTGTCGAGGCGGATCACGATGGCTGCGGCGTCCCTGTTCTCTGCCGCGCCGATACCGCGGTCGATGTAGCGGTCCATCACCGGGTTTACGACGCCGTCGGTCGTCAACACGTGCACCGCGCCCGGCGCCGTGTCCGGTCCGGAGTTGCAGGCGATGAGGATGGCGGCGAAGGCAGTGAAAGCACCGAACAAGAGCAAACGCACCTGCCGCATGCGCTTCACCCTGTAGGGAGTCATATCAGCTCGTCCACGTCAGTATACTCTGTCCTCAGATACGACTCAGATTCATCCAACGGCCCTGTGGTGCTAAAATGTTCGCATTCCCCCGCTAGGAGTACCCGAGATTGACTGATTCCATGCGTTCCCGCGGTATGCGGGACATTCTGCCCCCGGAAATGGCGCGTTTCCGGCGCATCGAAGACGCCTTCCGCGCAGTCTGCCTCGGCTGGGGCTACCGCGAGGTGCGAACGCCCACGATCGAGCACCTCTACCTGTTCACGGCCGCCGGCACGCTCTCGCCGCAGATGCTCGACGGCGTCTACTCCTTCCTCGACTGGGACGGCTGGAGCGGCGAGCGCGTCGTCCTGCGCCCCGACTCCACGATCCCGGCCGCGCGCCTCTACGCCGAGAACCTCGCTGGCGAAACGCCCGCGAAGCTCTTCTACGTCCAGAACGTCTTCCGCTTCCAGGCGGGCGACGACACGCGTGAGGACTGGCAGTGCGGCGTCGAGCTGATCGGCGCCACACCGCGCCTCGGTGACGTCGAGCTGATCGTGATGGCAGGCGAGGTGCTGGAACGTCTCGGCGTCAAGACGCAACTTAAGCTCTCCGACCCCGGCATCCTGCGCGCCATCCTCGAGCAAGCTGGCCTCTCCCACGCCGACAGGATCGCCGTCTACGACCGCATCCTCTCCGGCGACAGCGGGGCGCTGGATGGGCTGCAGGAGCGCCTCACCGGCGCGCCGCCCCTCAGCGAGACGCTCTCTATGGAGGGCGCCGGTGCCGCCTACGTGAACAACCTGCGCAGCCTGCTCGCCACCGCCGTTCCAGGCGTCGAAGCCCCGCTCGACGAGCTGACCGCCGTTTGCGAGATGCTCAACGCTATCGGTATCGAGCCGGCCGTCGCGCCGCTGCTCGTCCGCGACTTCGAGTACTACACCGGTCCCGCGTTTCAGCTCTTCGCCGGCGACACGCGAGTCGGCGGCGGCGGCCGCTACGACGCGCTCGTCTCGCAGATCGGTGGCGAGAACGTCCCCGCGTCGGGCTTCGCGCTCGACATGGAACCGCTTCTCGCCCTCATCGGCGACGAAGCCGATGCCGACGCCTCAATCAGTATCCACTGCGAGTCCGGCGGCCGGCCGTCCGACGCCTTCGCGCTCGCCGTTGCGCTGCGCCGCAAGGACTTCGCCGTCGAAGTCGAAGGCCCTTGCGAGCGCGCACGGCACATCACCGTCTCCAGCGACGGCTTCCTCATCGCGGTCAACGGCAGCAAACCACAGCGCGCCGCCTCGATCGACGAGGCCGTTCGCGCGGTCGTCGGAGGCTAGCGTGGTCAAGATCGCGCTGCCGGCGGGCGACCTGCGCAAGCCGGTCGCCGACGCCCTGTCAGCGTCCGGCCTGCACGTCGAGGGCTACGGCGAAGGTTCCCGTCAGTACCGGCTGCCGGCTCGTGACCGCGAGGACGTCCGCGTGCGCGTCTTCCGCGAGAAAGACATCCCGATCCAGGTCGCGCTCGGCAACTACGATGTCGGCATCACGAGCCTCGCCTGGGTGCAGGAGATCCAGAGCCGCTTCCCGCAGCAGTCTCTCGTCCTCCTCGGCGACCTCGGTATCGGTGCCGGGCGCATCGTCCCCGCCGCCTGCGCCGAGGACATTTCGTCTCTCGGCCACCTCGGC
>JADFTG010000032.1 GCA_022560365.1 Chloroflexota bacterium
CCGAGATGACGCTGCCGGACGGCGAGCGACTGATGACCTCAGACGCCGAAGCCGACGCCCGGCTCTCCGCGCTGCTGGGCTTCGAGGCGCGCCTGATCACTGAAGCGCCGGAGCCGCTGAAGCTGGAGTCGCCGCCGCTGGGCAAGGTCCCGGAGAGCGACGACGGCGAGACGGTCGATTTCCCGGTGATCAACCGCTTCTTCGACCTCGGCTCGCTGCACCTGCTGACAACGGCGACGCTGGCGAGGCTGCGCGAGCTGAGCCCCGGCACGACGTTCGACCCGCGGCGCTTCCGCCCGAACATGATCGTGGACACCGGAGACGCCACGGGGTTCGTCGAGAACGACTGGCCGGGCAAGGTGATCGCGATCGGCGACGAGGTGCGGATCAAGGTGATGATGCCGACGATCCGCTGCGTGGTGACGACGCTCGCGCAGGACGACCTGCCGAACGACCCCTCGGTGCTAAGGACGGCGGCGGCGCACAACAGCGCCAACGTCGGCGTCTACGCGGCGGTTGAGCAGGGCGGCACCGTTCGCCGAGGCGACCCGGTCGAGCTCGTCGACGGCTAGGCCGGGCGCTCTTCGACGACGACTTCGATGCGCTGCCGGGCGTTATTGCCCATGCCCTGCAGGTTCCACATCTCGTCCGGCTGACTGGCGCCCGTAGCGCATGAAGCGCGGACGGAGAGTTCGTACGAGCCAGGCTTCGCGTCCCACTCGAACGACCAACCGCGCCACGCGAACTCACCGACTTGCGCCTCAAGCGCGGCGTCGGACCAGGTTTCGCCGCCGTCGGTGCTGACCTCGACGCGGGTGACCTGCTCGCGGCCGGCCCAGGCGCGTCCGCTGAGGGTGACTCTGCCGGCTTCGACGAGTCTTGTGCGCGTGAGGAAGTCGGGGATGCCCGGAGGGGCCATGAGGGCGCGTGGTTGTATGAAGGTAACCGGCTCGCCCGGCTCGCCCGATTCCGTCTGGTAGCGGTAGGCCTCGGCCTGCTGGTAGCCGCTGAACTCGTGGTCGATCGCTTCGATCGAGGTAAGCCACTTGACGTTCGTCATGCCGTACCAGCCGGGAACGATCAGTCGCAGCGGGAAGCCGTGCTGCGGCTCCAGCGGCTGGCCGTTCATCGCGTAGGCGAGCAGCACCTCTTCGCGGGTCGCCTCGGCGACGGTGAGGCTGCGTTGGTAGAGGTGTACGCTGTCGTCCTGGACGCCGCGGTCGGCGCCGGTGAAGACGATCTCGGTGCTTTCCGGGCGCAGGCCGGCCTCATGCAGGAGCGGGGCGAGTGGTGTGCCCGTCCACTCGGCCGTGCCGATCGCCTCTCCCATCCAGGGCTGGCTGATCGGGCGGGGCGTCATCAGGGCGCGTCCGTTGCCGGCGCACTCCATCGTCACTGGCATCGTGACGGCCGGCCGAGCCTTGATCTCGTCGAGCGAGAGGCTGATCTCGTGCTCGACCAGGCCGCCGACGCGCAGGCGGTAGGCCGCGGCGTCGACGCGCGGGATGTCGAAGTGGACGAGGAGGTAGTGCATGCCGGAGGGCGTGATCGGGTAGCGGAGGCCCTCGAGGGGCATGCCGCGGTTGCGCAGGGCAAGCGCGACCTCTTCGCGCGTGAAGTTGTCGCTGCGCTCGATCCCGCTGCCGTCGCCGACGGTGCGAAAGCGGCTGGTGTGTGGCTGTGCCATGTCGGGGCCGATGTTAGGTCAGCGGGAGGAGGGATTCAAGGTGTCGTCTCAGCGTAGACCGCCTGACCTAGATGTCGATCCATCGTTCCCACAAAGGGTGACATGTACCCCGAATATCTCTTAGCTTCCGGCCCGATAAATCCCATGCTGCAGAGCCTCGATAGGGCACGGGCGAGACGCTCAATTCTGACGACCAATTCTCTCGCAATGAGCTCGAACGCGACATTTGACTCACGCGTTCCAATCAGACGGGCTTCCTGCGGATGCTCCTGGAGGATGTCGCCTTCCAAGAGTGACCAGAGTTCCATAGGTGAGTCGTTTTCTGGGCGTCCAGAAAGCGAATCCAGATCGTGATACCGGCCAGCGTTCCCGAATTCGGACAATATACCGACGATTCGTGAAAGGAACTTGTCTCGCGAGAGGAACTCACGATCTTCGCTAATGGCTGGAGGCCCATCGATGTCATCGTAAATCTCTAGTACTCGGTTCAGCGCCTTCCGGAGAGAATGCCCATACCTCTTCTTCAACGCCTCCGACGTTGGGAATGCGTCCGTCTTGTCGAATTCGTACAGAGAGACCACAACCTTCGCGAAAATCTCGAACCCTCGTGAGAGCGACTCCAGAGCTCCGGGTGGCAGGTTGGAACCGTCGCGGATTCTCTGAACCTTCGCCAGGCCGTCGGGGATGAGGGTCATCGCCGTCCTTATCGAGTTTTCGAGGGCTAAGTGCTGATCTATGGGAACTCGCGCCATCCGGTCACACTTTTTCGTTGGGCGTGCTCGTGACCTCTGTGCCGTTCTCTAGCGTGAGGATTTCGTAGTCGCCGAAGACGCTCGGGGCTTCCTGCTGCATGAGGCGCAGGAACTGGACGGCTACGCGGCGGATCTCGGCCTCGGCGCCCTCTGAGCCGCGCAGCTCGATGAAGTGGCGCAGGGCGCGGGCGTTGACGGTGCAGAAGATCATCGTCTCGGTGGCGTTGGGGAGCACGGAGCGCGCGGACTCGCGGGCCATCTTGCGGCGGTTCGTGCCTTTGACGCCGGCCGCTTCGAGCTTCGCCGAAAGTCCGCTGACCAGCTCGAGGTAGGCGGCGTGCGCGGTCTCGATCGCGCGCTGCCAGGTCTCGTGCAGCTGCGGGTCGTCGGCGATGATCTTCGGCTCGACATAACTGGCGTCGGACTCGTCGACATAGCGCTGCGAGAGCTGCGAGTAGGCCCAGCCGGCGCGGTGGCGGATCAGCTCGTGCGTGAAGGAGCGCGAGACGCCCGAGATGATGAAGTTCCAGGCGGCGTGCTCGAGGACGGAGCCGTGCTTGCGGCCGATGATGTTGCCGATGTACTCCTCGTTCGTCTTGCGGCCCTTGCCGTACGAGACGTAGCAGAGGCGGCCGCCGGCCTCGATTAGCTGTTCGCCGCCGACCTCGGTGTCGGTCTCCCAGTTCATGCCGTGATCGCCGAGGAAGCGGTCGATCTCAGTGCGGTCGACATTCTGGCGGCCGACGAGGTAGACCTGCGGCTCGTGAATGATCTTCGGTGAGTTGGTGGTTGCCGTCTCAGCGGCGGCGCCGTTGTTCATCGTCGGCCTCCTTCGGTCGTTTGAACCCAACCTATCGCTGGTTTCATTGTCCCACAAGGGACGAACGTCACTCGCTTGTGGAGAACGCGCGGCTAGCCGGGGCCGGGGCAACCGGCCGGGAGGCCGAGCGGTAGGCCGCCGGCGTAGCGCAGGATGACGAGCGCGTCGGCGGGATCAAGAACGCCATCGCAGTTGACGTAGCCCTTGCTGATGCAGTCCGCGACTGGTTCAGCGAAGACCAAGAAGCGGATGATGCCCAGCGCGTCGTGGGTGTCCACCGTGCCGCTGCAGTTGACGTCGCCGCAGGAAATGGGCAACGGCGTTGGCGAGAACGTCACGGTGGCGGTCGGCGATGGCGTTCCCGTCACGTTGCCCGTGGGCGTCGCGGTGGGGACTGGCGTGTCAGTCGCCGTAGCCGTCGGGCTCGTTGGGGGCGTCGGTGTTGCGGTTGGTGTTGGCGTGGGCGATGGCGTCGGCGTCGGCGTTACGAGGCAATCGTTCGGCGGTGGAATGGGCGTCGGAGAGGGCGTCGGGCTGGGCGTCGGCGTGAAGGGTGTGTTATCGATGCAGTCCGGGATATGGTCGCCGTCGGTGTCGCGGACCGCGGCATCCGCCTGGACGAGGCCGTGTCCGGTCTTGAGGTCGATCCCCGGGTCGCCGACATCGGCGGCGCTGCACTGGATCAGCGCACGCACCTGCGTGCCGTTGAGGTTGGGGTAGGCCGACCGGATGAGCGCGGCGACGCCGGAGACGTGGGCGGCGGCCATGGACGTGCCGGCGAAGGGGCAGAAGGCGAACGTCTGGAACTCGACTGGCCAGACGGGGTCGCAGAAGAAGCGGTAGGACTCCTGCGTGATGACGCTGGTCGGCCCCTCGTTGGGGATGCTGCCGTTGCCGCTCGGCGGATTGCCGCCGGGCGCGATGACGTCGACGTTCGTGTTCGCCACGCCGACGCCGTAGTTCGAGTAGTAGGCGAGCGAGCCGAAGAAGCCGCTGGCCGAGACCGCTATGACGATTGGCACGGCGGCGGGATAGCCGAGCACGGGCCCGCCGTCGCCTTCCTCGTCGGCGCCGCCGTTGCCGGCCGCGGCGATCAGCACGGCGCCGGTGCTGAGGGCGAATTCTAGCGCCTCGCTCTCCGCTACGGTTACGTTATCCGGGTCGCTGAGGCTCATGTTGATCACCTTGGCGCCGTGCTCGGCCGCCCAACGGATACCGTCGGCGATGGCAGTGGTTGAGCACTGAGAGCGGCGCGGGTCCCCCGGCACCGGGCCGCAAACCTTTACGGGCATGATCGACGTCTTGTAGGCGATTCCGGCGAGGCCGTAGGAGTTGTTCGTCGTCTGGGCGATCGTGCCGGCGATGTGCGTACCGTGGCCGTTGTCGTCGTTGGCGTTCCCGTCGTCGTTGTAGAAGTCGTACGGGTCGACGATCGTTGTGCCCGCCAGGTCCGGCGCCTGTTTGAAGTTGCCGAAGTTCTCATAGGCGACGCCGGTGTCGATGACAGCGACGACCACGCCTTCGCCCTGCGTTGTGTCCCAGGCGTTGTCGGCGGAGATCAGGCGCAGGTTCCACTGGTCGATCCAGAGTTCGTCGTTGGGGATCGCCGCTGGGTAGCGGTAGGTGATCGCTTCGACGGTGCGGACCACGCCGCTGGCGGCCAACGCCTCGCCGATCTCGCTGCGGCGGTCGTCAGGCACGGAGACCACGGCGAAGCCTTCGACGAGCATCGGTCGTTCCAGCTCAGCGCCGTGGGCGGCGAGGATGTCGTCCCAGCGGTCTTCCGGTATGTTGTCCGCGAACTGGACGGTGAGCTGGCCGGCCACTTGCTGTGAGTCCGGGTGCGGGATGTAGACGCCGCGCTCGGCGTCGGGGCCGGGCCGAGAGACGATGAGCCAGGCCAGGGCGACGCTGGCGATGATGATCGTGCGGAGCGGTGGGAGCCGCTTCTGTCTCATATCCTGGCTTTCTTGACCTCTTCTGCTACCATCTTCCGGCTGCAGATACGTTGCCTGTGAGGGATTGTATTCGCTGAGCTTGCGGCGGAGAAGCGCCGGCCCCACCTGCCACGGTGCGTGATACGATTGACGCCTCGCCCATCCCAACGAAGGAGCGGCTCTGACGTGGCTGACATTACTACCGATATTCTCGACTACGCGACGAACGGCTCGAACGCGAGTGGGTTCCTGGCCCGGCCGCTGGGAGACGGTCCGTTCCCGGCCGTGGTCGTGGTCCAGGAATGGTGGGGCCTGAACGACAACATCAAGGACATCGCCGGGCGCTTCGCCCGCGAAGGCTTCGTGGCGTTCGCGCCCGACCTCTACCACGGCAAGGTGACTTCTGAACCGGACTCGGCGCAGAAGCTGATGATGCAGACGGACATGCCCCGCGCCAGCCAGGAGTTGGTGAAGGCCACCGAGTATCTCTCCCAGCAGCCGTACGTCAACGGCCGCGGCATTGGCGCAACGGGGTTCTGCATGGGCGGCGGCCTGGCACTGACGCTGGCCACGGACACGCCCCTGATCAAGGCCGCAGCGCCGTTCTACGGAGTGAACCCGCAGCCGATCGACAAGCTGCAGAACCTTCAGGGACCGGTGCTGGCGATCTACGCCGAGCACGACGATTGGGCGAGCGCGGCCGTCCGCGAAGCGCTCCAGTCGGCGATGGAGCAGTCCGGCAAGCAGCTGGACGTCCAGGTTTACCCGGGTACGGAGCACGCCTTCTTCAACGACACACGACGCGATGTCTATCGAGAGGCTGCCGCCAACGACGCCTGGAACCGCGTCCTCACGCTCTTCCGGGCGGAACTGTAAGGCGATTCCACATATTCACGGTCGGGGCGATTCAGGTCGTCCCGCGCTACTGTTAGACTTGGCGTAATCACATGACACAGACGGCAACGCGTTACGAGACCGTAATCGGCATTGAGGTCCACGCGCAGCTTCTGACGCGGAGCAAGATGTTCTGTTCTTGCTCCCAACCAACGCTGGAGTCGCCTCCGAACACGCACGTCGACCCGGTCTGCCTGGGTATGCCGGGCGTGATGCCCGTCATCAACCGCGTCGCCGTTGAGTTGACGATCATGACCGGCCTGGCGCTGAACTGCGAGATTGCGCACGAGGCGAAGTTCGATCGCAAGAACTATCACTACCCGGACCTGATGAAGGGTTACCAGATCTCCGAATACGATATGCCCATCTGTGTGAACGGCTGGCTGGAGATCGACATCGATGGCGAAACGAAGCGAATCGGCATCACGCGTGTGCACCTCGAAGAAGACACAGCGCGCCTGCAGCACGCTACGGACTCTTCCACGGGCGAGCAGTACAGCCTCGTCGACGTGAACCGCTCCGGCGTGCCCTTGATGGAGGTCGTTTCAGAGCCGGACGTACGATCGGCGGAGGAGGCGCGGGCGTACCTGCAAGCGTTGCGCCAGATCCTGCGCTACATCGGCGCCAGCCGGGCGAACATGGAGGAAGGGAACATGCGCTGTGAGCCGAACGTGAGCATCCGGGAGCCGGGTGCGGAGTTCGGCCAGAAGGTGGAGCTGAAGAACATCAACTCGTTCAAGCACGCCTTCGACGCGATCAAGTTCGAGGAGAAGCGCCAGGCCGAAGTGCTCAACTCAGGAGGCACCATCGCCCAGGAGACGCGCGGCTGGCGCGAAGACATCGGCGAAGCGGTGCAGCAGCGCACGAAGGAGGGCTCGGAGGACTACCGCTACTTCCCGGAGCCGGACCTGCCGCCACTCGTCATCAGCCGCGAGTGGGTCGAGGAGATGCGGGCGCGCCTGCCCGAACTGCCGGACGCCAAGCGCGCACGGTTCCAGGAGCAGTACGGCCTGTCCGAATACGACGCCCGGGTGATAGCAGAGTCGCGCGCGCGCGCGGACTTTTTTGAGGCGGCGACGGTGGATGGCTCGGCGGAGCGTGCGAAGACGGTGTCGAACTGGGTGACGGGCGACTTCGCCCGCCTCCTCAACGCTGAGAATGTCGAGATTCAGGACGCCAGGGTCACGCCGGAAGGCATCGCTGCGCTGATCGATCTGCAAGAGGCAGGAACGATCTCCGGCAAGACCGCGAAGGCCGTCTTCGAGGAGATGTTTGCCTCCGGCAAGGCGCCCGGCGAGGTCGTCGAGGAGCAGGGCCTGGAGCAGATCACCTCTTCGGACGAGGTGGTGACGAGCGTGGAGAAGGTGATCGCAGACAACGCCAAGGCGGTTGAAGACTATCGCGGTGGCAAAGAGGAAGCGATAAAGTTCCTGGTCGGCCAGGTGATGCGCGAAACGCGAGGCCGGGCCGGCCCAGACGTGATAACCGAGCTTTTAAAGGAAAAATTGGCTGAGAAGCCGTAGTTTCATGGCCTTCGCTGACGTTAGTAGTATTGGACTATGACATATATCGTATCTGCGGTGCGCCGCTTCTTTCAGTTCGACTTCCTGAAGTGGTTCTATCCGGGAATGCACATCAAGCGGTGGCTCGCGCTGACCATCATCGGCGTGGCGATGATGACGTTCGGGTTGAGCTACATCGTGCGCGAGGCGTATCTGACTGGCTTCACGCTGCCGGACTTCATGTACTACGTCACCGGTCAGTTCATCCCGCGCTACATCCGTGGCGCGGCGTTCATGATAACGGCGCTGGTGCTGATCGTCTTCTCGATCTGGAAGCTCAACGACTCGCTGATCTCCGTGCTGGTGCCGAACCGAACGCGTACGGAGAGCCTGGTGAACACGATCTACACGCAGCGCTTCCTGCGCCGCGGACCGAAGATCGTTGCCATCGGCGGCGGCACGGGCCTGGCGACGCTCCTGCGCGGCCTCAAAGAGTACACCGGGAACCTGACCGCGATCGTCACCGTCGCTGACGATGGTGGCTCCTCCGGCGTTCTGCGCCGGGAGCTGGGCGTGCTGCCACCCGGCGACGTGCGCAACTGCATCGCTGCCCTGGCGGACGCCGAGCCCCTGGTCACTCGCCTCTTCCAGTACCGCTTCTCGGAGGGGTCCGGCCTGGCTGGTCACTCGTTCGGGAACCTGTTCATCGTGGCGATGTCGGGCGTCGTCGGCAGTTTTGAGGACGCGATCCGGCAGACGAGCCGTGTGCTCGCGGTGCGCGGCCAGATCATCCCCTCGACGCTGGCGAACGTTACGCTGTGCGCGCGCACGGAGGACAAGCGCACGATTGAGGGCGAATCGCAGATCGGGCCTTCGATGACCAACGGTGACGGTCCGGCGGACCGCATCAGCGAGGTATACCTCTTGCCGGAGAACGCGCCGGCCCACCCGGAGGCGGTGCGGGCGATCCTTGAGGCGGACTTGATCATCCTCGGTCCGGGCAGCCTGTACACAAGCGTTCTGCCGAACCTGCTCGTAGAAGGCATTCGCCGCAGTGTGATCGCCTCGTCCGCACCCAAGGCCTACATCTGCAACGTCGCCACTCAGCATGGCGAGACTGATGGCTTCAACGTCGAAGCTCACCTATCGACGCTTGAGGAGAAGCTTGGCAAGAACGTCATCAGCTCGGTCCTGGTCAACGACAACCTCTCAGACGCTATTCCGAAGGCGCCTCACTCGCATCCGGTTCAGCTGGACGATGTACTGAACAATCGGATACGATTGGTGACGGCCGACGTGGTCAGCGAGGAGAATCGCTATCGTCACGACTCCACGAAGCTGGCGCAGGCCGTAATGCGTATCTACTACGACCGTGATCAGGTGTCGCCGATACCGGCGGGGCTGGAAGAAGATCTGGTCAGTACGCTGGACAGCTAAAATGCAACTTGAAGACTGGCTTTCAATCGCAGCGATCCTTGTATCGATAGCGCTCGTCTCCGTCATCCTCTTGCAGGTCAAGGGAGAGGGCATGAGCGGCCTGC
>JADFTG010000315.1 GCA_022560365.1 Chloroflexota bacterium
GGCGGCGCCGTGCTCTGCGACGGCGCGGACGAGGTGCGCAAGGCAGCACGCGACCAGCTCCGGCGTGGTGCGACCCAGATCAAGGTGATGGCTTCCGGCGGCGCAGCCTCGCCGACGGACCCGATCGAGGCCACGCAGTTCACGGTCGAGGAGCTGCGCGCCGCCGTCGAAGAGGCCCGCGCTCGCAACACGTACGTTCTCGCGCACGCCTATCACGCGAAGAGCATCGCCAACTGCATCGAGGCCGGAGTGCACAGCATCGAGCACGGCAACCTGCTCGACGAGGAGACGGCGCAGGCGATGGCGAAGGCCGGCGCGTTCCTCGTGCCGACGATGGTCACCTACGACGTGCTCGAGAAGTTCGGCGACCAGCTCGGCCTCACGAAGTACCAGCACGAGAAGATCCGCCTCGTCGCCGCCGGCGCGCAGGAGTCGCTGCGGATGGCGCACGAAGCGGGCGTGCGCATCGGCGCCGGCTCTGACCTGCTCGGCCCGGCGATGTCGCAAAAGGCGCGCGAGTTCGTTCTCAAGGCGGAGGTCGTCGGCCCGATGGCGGCGATCGTCTCCGCGACGAAGACGAACGCCGAACTGTTCGGGATGGCGGACGTCATCGGCACGGTCGAGGAAGGCAAGCAGGCCGATCTCGTCGTCGTTGACGGCGACCCGCTCGCTGACATCGCTGTCCTCACCAACACCGAGCGCATCCGGGCCGTCGTCAAAGCGGGCGAAGTCGTGAAAGACCTCGACGGCCCCGCCTAGGGCGAGCGGCGCTCACCCGGTCACGCCCGGCTACACCCGCCGGTGTAGAATGGGCGCGCGCCAGGCAATCGCGAAGAGGAGACGCCCCATGGACTACCGCTTCACGCCCGAAGAAGAAGCGTTCCGTAGCGAGATACAGACCTTCCTCAAGGCCGAGGTCCCCGAAGACTGGGACTTCGATCCGTTCGAGCTGCGAGAAGACACCTGGGACTTCGCCCACAGCTTCACCCGCAAGCTCGCCGGGAAGGGCTGGATCGCGCCTGCGTGGCCCAGGGAGTACGGCGGCCAGGGCTTCCCGTTCATGAAGCAAGTCGTCCTCTCTGAGGAGCTGGCCTATTATCGCGCGCCCAATACGGCCATCATCGGCATCAACTACGCCGGCCCGACGCTCATCGTCTACGGTGACGAGGAGCAGAAGAAGGAGCTGATCCCCGACATCCTCTCCGGGGAGATCATCTGGTGCCAGGGCTACTCCGAGCCCAACGCCGGCTCTGACCTCGCCTCGCTCGAGATGCGCGCGGTCAAGGACGGCGACGACTACGTGCTCAACGGCACCAAGGTCTGGTCGTCGAACGCTCACAAGGCGAACTGGTGCTTCCTCATGGCGCGGACCGACCCGGACGCGCCGAAGCACAAGGGCATCAGCTACTTCGTGACGCCGATGGACACGCCCGGCATCACCGTCCGGCCGCTGGTCAACATGGCCAACGAGCACATCTTCAACGAGATCATCTTCGAGGACGTGCGCGTCCCGGCCCGCTACCTCGTGGGCGAAGAGAACCGCGGCTGGTACATCGGCATGACGACGCTGGACTTCGAGCGCTCCAACATCAGCTCGGCCGCCAGCTACCGGCGCTCGCTCGACACGCTCATCGGCTATGTGAAGGGTTGCGAGGGGAACGGCGACGGCGGGCTCGGCAAGGCGCCGCGCACCATCAGCACGGCGCTCGCCGACCTCGCCGTCGAGAACCAGGTCGGGCGCTACCTCTCGTACCGCGTCGCCTCGATGCAGGACCGCGGCCAGATCCCGAACTACGAGTCGAGCGCGGCCAAGATCTACCACTCGGAGTACGGCCAGAAGCTCTCGCGGCTGGGCCTCGGCATCATGGGCCTCTACGGCCAGGTGGCGGAGGGCTCGAAGCACGCGCGCCTGCAGGGCCGCTTCGCCCGCACCTACGTGACCAGCGTCGGCACGACGATCGCCGCCGGCACCTCGGAGATCCAGCGCGGCATCATCGCCGGCCGCGGCCTCGGCCTCCCGCGCGGGTAACCTGCGCGTTGACGGGCCTTCTCAGTTGACTATAATGGGCGCAGCTAGGGGGTGTTGGGGAGTCTGTTCGTCCACAACGCAGCAATTGGGGGGGGTAAGTGATGCGAGTCTCACGAATTCTGGCCGGGACCGTCGTGGTCGGCCTGGTGCTGCTCATCGGTCTGCTGTCCGGCCCGGCCGGCTTCGGACCCGGCGAGCCGCGGAGCGCTGAGGC
>JADFTG010000316.1 GCA_022560365.1 Chloroflexota bacterium
TACCCCCCCCCGAGGCCGCGGCGAAGGGCTTCGCCCCTCCTTCGACAGGCTCAGGGCAGGCTCTCCGCACTCCCCATCTGGTCCATGAAAGAGGCTTTTGAGGCAAGGCAGCTCAACGGGTCGGGGCGCCATTGATGACGCCCGAGGGCGCGATGAATCGCGCCCCTACACCCACCACGCTATACCGGCGTCTCAACCAGCTCCTGGTACTTCAGCCCGCTGCCCGTGTTCATGAGCACCGTCTCGGTCTCCGGCGCCAGGAAGCCGGACGCCCGCAGCTTAGCGTACCCGGCGAGCGTCGCGGCGCCCTCCGGCGCCGGCCAGATGCCTTCGGCCGACGCCATCTCCCGCATCGCGTCAAGCATGTCGTCGTCGGAGACCGTGAGCGCCGTGCCGCCGCTCTCGCGCACGGCGTCGAGGATCAGGTAGTCGCCGATGGCCGACGGCACGCGTATCCCGGCGGCGATCGTCTGCGCGTTCTCCCAGGGCTCGGCATGGCGCTCGCCGCGCTCGAACGCACGGACGATGGGCGCGCAGCCGTCGGCCTGCACCACGATCATCTTCGGCCGCTCGCTCCCGATCCAGCCCAGCGCCTCCATCTCCTCGAACGCCTTCCACATGCCGACGATGCCCGTGCCGCCGCCCGTGGGGTAGAGTATGGCGTCGGGCAGGGTCCAGCCCATCTGCTCCGCTATCTCGTAACCCATCGTCTTCTTGCCCTCGACGCGGTACGGCTCCTGAAGGGTCGAGACGTCGAACAGGTCCAGCTCGGCGGCCTTCTCCCGCGACTCGCGGCCCGCATCGTTGATGAGGCCGTCGACCAGGGTCAGGTGGCCGCCCGTGATGTCGACCTCTACTTGGTTGGCCTTGGGCGCATCCTTGGGCATGAAGACGTAGCCCTCCATGCCGCCCTTGGCAGCGTAGGCGGTCATCGCTCCGGCGGCGTTTCCGGCGGACGGCATGGTGAGCTTCATGAGGCCCAGCTCTTTGGCCTTGGAAACGGCGGCCGAGAGCCCTCGCGCCTTGAAGGAACCCGTCGGGCAGACGCCTTCGCCGACGCCAACACCGACGACCCTGGGGGAGACGGAAACCCCGGCGCCGACGGACACGCCGGCACCGACGGACACACCGGCGCCAACCGACGCGGCGACACCGGCTGACCTACCACCCACCGGCGGCGACCAGGCTGACACCAGCGCCTCGATCACCTGGCTGTTCGTGCTGCTGGCTGGTGCCCTCCTGCTGCTGGCAGGCGGCACGGGCTTGGCGGTCGCCCGCATACGCAACGACTAACCTGCCGTAACGCATAAAGTTCGGGGGTCAGGCTTACGCCTGACCCCCGATTCGTTGTTCGCCCGGGCGTTACGCCGTCGGCAGCGGTTCCTTCGTCTTCTGCTTCTCAAACGTGAACTCGCCGCGCCCGTCTGGATCACGCCCGTCTGGGCCCTTGCCGTCCGGATCGCCGGCGTAGTCGATGCCAGCGGTGTCGCCCTCACTGAACTCGCCCGCGAGGATGCGCTTGGCGAGCGGGTTAGCGATGCGGCGCTCGATCGTGCGCCGCAGCGGGCGCGCTCCGAAGACCGGATCGTAGCCCTCGCGGACCAGCGCCGCCTTCGCCGCGTCCGTCAGCTCCAGGCCCACTTTGCGGTCCGCCAGGCGCTCGCGGACGTCTGCCAGTAGCAGCTCGACGATCTGCTTCAGGTCGTCCTCCGTCAGCGGGTCGAAGACGATGATCTCGTCGATGCGGTTGAGCAGCTCCGGCCGGAAGGTGGCACGCAGCTCCTTCTCCACCTCCGCCTTCAGCTTGTCCTTCTCCGTCTTCGAGGGCTTGGCCTGCTGCAGGCCGAATCCCAGCGTCTCCTTCTGGAACGCCTCGGTGCCCAGGTTCGAGGTCAATGACCACGGTGTTGCGGAAGTCCACCCGGCGGCCATGACCGTCGGTCAGACGCCCGTCCTCCAGGATCTGGAGGAGGATGTTGAACACCTCTGGGTTCGCTTTCTCGATCTCGTCCAGCAGGATCAGGCGGTACGGACGGCGGCGCACGGCCTCCGTCAGCTGCCCGCCCTCGTCGTAACCAACGTAGCCCGGCGGCGAGCCGATCATGCGCGAGACGGTGTGACGCTCCTGGTACTCACTCATGTCGAGGCGGATCATCGCGTCCTCATCGTCGAACATGAACTCGGCCAGCGCGCGCGCCAGCTCGGTCTTACCGACGCCCGTCGGGCCAAGGAAGACGAACGAG
>JADFTG010000317.1 GCA_022560365.1 Chloroflexota bacterium
GCGCCGGGCCGCTGGCAGCCACCGGCATGGGACCCGATGGCGCCTGCGCCCGCCGCTCCCCCTGCAGCCAGTCCCTGAGCGCCACCGGCATGTGCGCGTCGGCCAGCTCCTCGCCGGTCAGCCAGCGAACGTCCTCGTAGTCGCCGTCCGAGCGGAACCGCAGCTCGCCCCGGTGGCGCCGCACGCGGAAGACGTTCGCGACGTAGCGCTGACTGACCGCTTCGTCCTCCAGGTAGAGCGTCTCGACGAACTCTTGCTCGTCCAGGTCCACCCCTAGGTCGCGAAAGGTGTGACTCGTGAGCGCCTCCTCTGCTGAGTCATCGCTCCCGACGACGACACCCGGCAGCAGCCACTGTCCAGCGAATGGCGGCCGATCCGCCTTGCGCCGGGTCACGAGCACCCGACCGCCCCGCTCAAACATGGCCAGCGATAGGATATCCGGCATAGCTAGTACCCCAAGCTCCCACGCGGCGCCGCTGCCGCCTGCTCCTCCGCCCGATCGATAGCGCGCAGTAGCGCCTGCGCCTTGTTCTCTGTCTCCCGAAACTCCTTCTCGGGCTCGCTGTCATAGACGATGCCACCACCCGCCTGCACGTGGGCCACGCCGTCCTTCAGGAGCATCGTGCGCAGGGTAATGGCGGTATCGAGGTTGCCGGAGAGGTCGAAATAGCCGACCGCGCCGGCATACGACCCGCGCTTGTCGCGTTCCAGCTCCGCGATGATCTCCATCGCGCGGATCTTGGGCGCGCCTGTGATCGACCCGCCGGGGAAGGTCGCGAGCAGGAGGTCGACGGCGTCGCGGTCTTCGCTCAGACGGGCCGTGACCTGCGATGTGAGGTGGAAGACGCCGGGGAACGTCTCCAGCGCCGCCAGCTCCGTCACGCGGACTGAGCCGACCTCGGCGACACGGCCGAGGTCGTTGCGCTCCAGGTCGACGATCATAACGTTCTCGGCGCGGTCCTTCTCACTGGCGAGAAGCTCAGCGGCCAGCGCGGCGTCTTCGGCCGGGGTGCGGCCGCGCGGGCGCGTGCCCTTGATCGGGCGCGTCTCGATGCGGCGGCTGAGCGGGTCGAGCCTCAAGAAGCGCTCGGGTGAGGCGCTGAGGACGTCGGCTTCGGGCAGCCGCAGGAAAGCGGCGAAGGGCGCCGGGTTGTCCTGGCGCAGGCGCAGGTAGGCGTCGAAGGAGTCGCCGGACAGTGGGACGCTGAAGCGCTGCGAGAGGTTGACCTGGTAGATGTCGCCGGCGCGGATGTAGTCGAGTGCTCGCTCGACGGCGGCCTCGTAGCCCTTCCGCGTGAAGTTCGATGGTGGCGGACCGGCCGTGTCATCGAGCGGGCTGTGCCGAGGCGCTGCGCTGGCTTCGACAGACAGCGGGCGTGGGTCGAAGCGCTCGATGCGCTCGTAGAACGCCAGGTGGCACTCCGGCAGCCGCAGGTCGTCCACGGCCGTATCCGGCAGCCGTTCGAGGTGGCGCTTCAGCCCGTAGCCCAGGTACCCGACAGCGGCGCCTCCCCGGGCGTTCCGGAACTCCGCCAGTAGCTCGCGTAGCACGTCGAACGGGTCGCCCTCGATGCGCTCGGTGCCCCCGCGTGTCCGCTCCACCTCCACGCAGCGTCCCCACGAGCGGAGCACGACTGCGGGCGCCGCGCCCCAGAAGGAGCGCCGCCCGATGCGGCGGTCCGCCATGGCGCTGTCGAGCCAGAAGCCGTAGGGCTCGGCGCAGACGGCGCGGAGGGAGGCGAGGTCAGGCTGCTGCATGGAGGAAGCCTCGGATCCGGCCTGGCCCACGGGTGATACTCACAGTGTTGGGGCAGGCGGTACGTGCGTCAAGGCGAGCGCCTCCCGACGCGTCGTTGCCACGCGCCGAGTGGTAAGATGAAGTCGCCATGCCTGACTTCAAGCTCGTCGCAGACTACCAGCCCACCGGCGACCAGCCCCAGGCGATCGAGAAGCTCGTGCAAGGGCTGGAGGCCGGGCATCGCTACCAGACGCTGCTGGGCGTGACCGGCAGCGGCAAGACCTTCACCATGGCCAGCGTCGTCGAGCGGGTCAACCGGCCCACGCTCGTGCTCGCGCCCAACCGCACGCTGGCCGCCCAGCTCTGCTCCGAGTTCAAGGAGTTCTTCCCGGAGAACGCCGTCGAGTACTTCGTCTCGTACTACGATTACTACCAGCCGGAGGCGTATCTGCCGCGCACCGACACCTACATCGCGAAGGACGCCCACATCCACGACGA
>JADFTG010000318.1 GCA_022560365.1 Chloroflexota bacterium
GAAGACGAGCGGAGCGCCGGTCAGCCGCGCCAGCCGCGCCGGGCCCTCTGGAAAGAGCGTCGGGCGGCCGAAGAACTCCACCGGAATCGAGCCCGCGCGCTCAATACCCGCGTCGATGACCATCGCTACCATGCCGCCGCGGCGAAGCGTACGAATGAGGCCCAGGCCGGCGCCGTCCGCGGAGGTCAGCGTTATCCCCATCGCCTGCCGCGTGCGCACGATCCAGTCCATCAGCCAGCCCGCAGGCAGTGCTTCGGTAACGGCGCGGATCCGGTAGCCGCGCAGCACCGCGAGTGACGCCGCGACTTCGGTGCTGCCCATGTGCCCGCTGACGAAGACGATTCCGCGGCCGTGATCCGCCGCCGCCGCAAAGTTCTCCTCGCCTTCGACCTCCACCCGGTCCAGCACCGTCTCCGTGTCCCAGCTCTGGAGGTGAAGCATCTCCGCGATGTAGCGGCCGAAGTGGCGGAAGCAGTCACGGACAAGCCGCTCCACGCGCGGATCGTCCGCTGGCAGGCCGGTGACGTGCGCGAAGTTCTTCGCCGCGAAACGCCGCTTCGACGGCCAGAGCGCGTGCACGGCGTCGGCAGGCGGGATCGCCAGCGCCTGTGCGAGCCCGAGAGGAACGAGACCGGCGCCGCGGCGGTTGAGCTGGTACAGGAAACGGCCGATGAGGGAGTCAGAGGGACGGAGGACGCTCAACGGACCTACGCGGTGCCGAGGAACGACTGGTTGAACTGCCGCGAAGTCTCCTCGGGCATGCGCAGGAAGAGTCCCTTCGCCTCGGCCAGCACTTCGCCAGACGAGGTCTCGATCCGGCCCTCGGCCTCGAGGCGGCGGCCGCGGTCGCGGACGACGTGCGCCGTCACTGTGACCTCTTCGCCCAGCGGCAGGGGGCGCCGGTAGCGGATCTCCATGCGCGCCGTCATCGCCATTGCGCCGGCAGCGTACATCGCCCAGCCCATCGCCTCGTCCAGCGCCGCCGCCGCGATACCGCCGTGCGCGACGCCGGGAAAGCCCTGGTGCTCCTTGCGGAGCAGGAAGCGGCCGCTGACCCGCTTGCCGTCGACCTCAAAGTCGATGTGCAGGCCCTCGGGGTTTCTGTCGCCACAGCCGTAGCACCAGCGGCGCGGGCTGTCTTCGGCTTCCTGCATAAGCTACGAGGCCCCGTTATCGAATCTCTTAAACGCGGCGACGCCGTTCTGTCCTCCGAATCCGAAGCCGTTGACCAGCACCACGCGCGCGTCCACCCGTCGCGACTTGAGCGGCACGAAGTCGAGGTCGCATTCCGGGTCCGGCGTCTCCAGGTTCAGCGTCGGCGGCACGACGCCCCGGTCGATCGCCAGAACCGCCGCCAGGCCCGAGACCGCACCCGCCGCGCCGAGCTGGTGTCCGACCATCGACTTCGGCCCGGTCACCGCGACCTTGTAAGCATGTTCGCCGAGTGCGCGCTTGATCGCCGTCGTCTCGGCAGCGTCGTTGAGCGGCGTGCCGGTGCCGTGCGCGACGATCACGTCGACCTCCTCGGGGGCGAGCCCGGCGCGATCGAGCGCCTTCGTGATCGCCCGGCCCGAGGACTCGCCTGACGGGTCCGGTGCCGTGATGTGGAAGGCGTCGGAAGTGACCGCGCCGCCGGCGAGCTCGGCGTAGATTCGCGCGCCGCGGTCCTGGGCGTGCTGGGCAGACTCGATCACGAACGCCGCGGCGCCCTCGCCGTAGACGAAGCCGTCGCGGTCCTTGTCGAACGGGCGGCAGGCCTTCTCCGGCTCGTCGTTGCGGGGCGAAGGCCCCGGCATGTTTCCCATCGCGGCCAGGGAGACCGGGATGATGTTGGCCTCGGCCCCGCCGGCGATCACGACGTCTGCCTCGCCGAGGTCGATCAGCCGCTTGGCCTCAACGAAGGCGAAGACGCCCGCGGCACAGGCCGCTACGGAGGTGATAGTCGGTCCGCGCACGCCGAGATTGATCGCGACCTGGCAGGACGCCATGTTCGGCGCGTATGCCGGGACAGTGAACGGCCCGACGCGTCTGGCGCCCTTCTCCAGGTAAGTCTTCTCGCCGTCGGCGATGACATCGACGCCGCCGCCGCCAGTGTTCATCGTGATCGCAATGTCGTCACGGTTGCCGTCGGTGATCGCCAGCTCGGCGTCATCGACCGCCTGCCTGGCCGCGGCCACGGCGAACTGCGAGAAGCGGGCGGCGCGGCGGGCGGACT
>JADFTG010000319.1 GCA_022560365.1 Chloroflexota bacterium
CACCAGCGCGTCGGCGTCGAGAGCGGCAATGCGCGGCGTCTCCTGATGGACGATCAGCTCCAGCGAGTGGAGCAGGTGCTCTTCACAATCACCCAGGTGGGCCGCGATCTCCTTCAGGCACCAGCCGTCGTCCGCGCCGTCAGATAGCCGCCACCGCAGGTCGGCCTCGTCCAGCCCCCAGAGCTGCGACTCGAACTCGTGGGCCGTCTCCCGTAGCGCCTTCAGCAGCCAGCGCGATTCGTCGTGATCGGGTACCAGTTGAAGTGACATCGGCGATCGTCGCTATTCTAGCACGGCCGCGCCGCTGAACCCCGGTGTATGATGGGAGCGGCGTCGTCAGCCTGAAGGCTGACCCTCTGGGATGAGAGAGCCGGGTCGCCCGGCGCGCCGAGCGTGTCCAGCGTCTCGCGCAAGCCCAACGAGATACAGGTGAAGACTGGGGTGTCGCGCAGCGTGTAGAGGCTGCTCTTTGCCCCGCGCAGCTCCATCACGAGATCAAGGAAGTCCGCCGGCTCGTCCGTCTCGAACGAGACCACGAACTCCTGGTCGTCCAACCCGAACGAGTACGTCGTGTTCAGCTTGACGGACGGGTACTTGCGCCCGACGGCGATGTGCACGTTCATCATCTCCTGTCGTTCCTCGAGCGACAGCTGATACCACTCCCGCGTCTTCACGAACGGATAGACGAAGAAGTACTTCGATTCAGCCGGGTGCAGGTGCAGGCGCGCCTCGGCCTCGGCCGGGCTCACGTACTGCGACTTGCGCGTCATCGCCAGATAGGAGTGCGGCATCGAGAGGTACGGGCCGAGCGGCGTGCGCATCACTTCCGTCGCCAGCGCCTGTATGTCTTCGAGGCGCTCGCCGATCTGCCAGAGCAAGACGTCGGCGTCGCCGCGCATGCCAACGACAGAGTAGCTGCGCACCTGCAGCCGGCCGGAGAACGCATCCACGGCGGCGACGAGCGCGTCCTTGCCCGCCTCGCGCTCCGCGACCGGCAGCTGCCGCCACGCCGGATCGACGCGGTAGAACGAGAACTTGACAACCTGGCGGCGCCCGCCAGCCTCGTCGCCGCGCCCGCCCGACGGATCCCTCGAGTTGCCGCGGCCGGCTCGCTGATCACCCACCGACGGACGCCTCCTGCGGCTTGAGGCCGAAGTTGCCATCGTACAGCTGCTGCACGCGCGCCAGTTCGTCGTCAGTGAGCGGCGCTACGTCGGCTGCCTCGGCGAACTCGACGAGCTGCTCTTCGTTGTAGATGTTCGGTAAGGTAGAGGCGACCGCCGGCGAGGCGAGCAGCCACTGCAGCGCGGCCTGCCCGATCGTGCGCCCCGTCTCTTCCGCGAGGAACGCCAGTTGGTCGACCTTCTGCAGGCCCTCCACCAGCCATTCGCGCTTGCGGTGGCTGCGGTGATCCGTCTTGTCGAACTTCGTGTCGAGCGTATACGTTCCCTCTAGCAGGCCAGACGAGTGCGTGACGCGGCAGATGACGCCAACGCCCTTTTCTTCACACGCCTCGGTCAGCCGCCGGCCGGGCTCCTGCTCGAGCAGGTTGTAGATCTGCTGCAGGCCGACAATGTCGCGGTCGCGGATCACGGCCAACCCCTCGTCTTCCCAGCCGATCGCCGGGCCCAGCGTCGCGCCGTAGTGCCGTATCTTGCCCTCAGACTTCAGGTCATCGAGCGTCGCGAATAGCTCGTCGCTCTGGATCGCGTCCATGCGCGGGTTGTGTATCTGGTAGAAGTCGATGTAGTCCGTACCCAGCCGCTTCAGGCTCTCCTCGCAGGCGAAGCGCACGAACTTCGGCGACCAATCGTGCGGGCGCTCTTGCTGGCCGCGCCGTTCCGGGTTGTTGTACCAGTCGTAGCCGAACTTCGTCGCGATCACGATCTCGTCGCGCTTTTGGCCCAGCGCGTCGGCGAGCAGCGTCTCGCCCTTGCCGTTGCCGTAGGTATCGGCGGTGTCGAAGAAGTTGACGCCCAGCTCGTGCGCCCGCCGCAGCAGGCCGATGCCTACGGCGTCGTCTGTGATCCCCCACCAGGTCGTCGTCACCGTCCAGAGCCCGAAGCCCACGGTCGAGATCTTCAGGCCGGTGTTGCCGAGTTCGCGGTACTGCATGTTTTACTCCCGGTTAGAAGCCCATTATCTGTGCATGGCTAACACCGGACAAGACAGGTTTACGCAGATTGCACCGCAGAGACGAGATATCCAGCGCGTGTCTA
>JADFTG010000320.1 GCA_022560365.1 Chloroflexota bacterium
CACATCCGCTCGGTCTTACAGGGCACCGACCGCTGGGCGCACGAAGCCTGAGCCAGCCGGCCGGTCAGGCGCCGTCTTCGGACGTTTCTTCGGGCGCCTCGGTGGGGCAGGGGATCGTCAGCGGGTCGCCGATCGCGAGGACGTCCGGGTCTTCGAGGTCGCTTGCCTCAGCGATCGCGTCGATCGTAACGCCGAAGGTGTCTGCCAGGGCGGTGAGCGTGTCGCCGTCGCGCACCTCGTAGTCTGTCGGTTCGCATTCTGATGTCGTGGCCGTGGGCGTCGCCGTGTCCGTCCCGGCGAGGGGTGCCGGATCCGTGCCGCTCACGGTGGGAGAGGGAGTGACTACGAAGGGGCTGTCGCCGCCGCCACAAGCCGCGAGCGCGAACAGCGCACCAGCCATCGGGATCAGCAATCGCATCGCTTGCTCCTCTCCAGTCCAGCGGGGCGTCGTGACACCAGCAGAATCTGCCGATCCGCCGCTGAAGTCAACGAAACTGGCGAGCAAGACGTTGATACATTCGCACCGGTCTCCGCCGGGGTTCGCTGTGGCCGGCGGGCGACGCCCAAATAGGCCTCGCCGGCGCTTGTTTGCGACGTGCTCGATGGCGACAAGCGCGCTAGTCCTTGCGCCACTCCACCTCGTACAATCGCACCGGCTCCTTGAACCCACGCAACTCGGCCTCGCCGCGATCGGTGAAAGAGAATCCCTTGCCGATCGATAGCTCTCGTATCACGTTCGAGACCAGTATGCCGGTCGGTTGAGCGAGGCGGCAGACACGCGCTGCCATCTGCACAGCGGCTCCGTAAAGGTCCCGATGCTCTTCAACCGGCTCCCCCGCGCTCAGGCCGATCCGCACGCGGATGGGCCAGTCCTCGGTGTTCTTCCCATGCGCAGCCAGTTCATTCTGTATTGCGATCGAGCAGCCAACCGCCCCCGAAGCGGACGGGAAGCAGTTCATGAAGCCGTCACCCATATGCTTGACCTCGCGCCCATCGTAGGGTTTCAGCGCATCGCGAATCAGGTTGTCGTGCGTACGCAGAAGGTCCATCGCCCTGCTATCTCCGAGACGTTCTGTGAGGGCCGTAGAGCCTTCGATGTCCGTAAACATGATCGTTCGAAACGCCGACTCGGCGGGTGGATCGCTCTTCCTAAAGTTCTCCTCCGCCGCGGCAGTGTCCGAAATCTTGCCCAAGAACTCCTCGACGACGCCTCCATCCACTTCGATGATCGCGTTGGCAATCAGCCCGTGTGCCTCTCGGTGCACCCGTTCTGCCCGCTCTTTACTGGTAGCATTCACCAGGCAGAAAGCCACCGATCTCTCATCGTCGAACCAGTACGTCAAGTACTTGACCCCGTACTTCTCCTGAACCATCACGTCTTTGAGATGAGCTATCGCGAGGTCCTCGGCGGTCACGCCTTCACCTGCGTCGTGACGGTCCATGAAGATCGGCTTAGGTTAGTCCCTCATTATCGCTACTGGCCATTCAGTCGGCTCCTCGCGGTAGAGCGACCCTTCCCTCCATAGCGGCCCATCCTAGCACTTCAGAGGCACTCAGGGCCGCCTTCTCTCCTGTGATGGGAGGCGTCTGAGAACCCGCACGGCTGGGCGAGTGATGCACATCACTGGGCCTCGCCTGTCGGCCGCTGGTAGAATCCGGGCGATATGCTCGTCTACGACAAGAAAACGGCGCTCCGGCACGTAAGGAAGGCGGACCCAACGCTCGCTGGCGTGATCGAGGCGGCGGGGCCGTTCGACATTGAGCCGCGTGGCGGCGCCTTCAAGTCGCTGGCACGGTCGATCTTCTTCCAGCAGCTGGCGGGCGCCGCGGCGCGGGCGATCATGGGCCGCGTGCTGGCGACGCTGGAGACGGACGAGGAGCGCTGGTACGAACCGGCCCGCTTCCTGCAGGCGACGGACGAGGAGTTGCGGGCCGCCGGTCTCTCGCGGCAGAAGACAAAGTACCTGCGGGACCTATGTGAGAAGTTCGGCTCTGGCGAGCTTTCGGAAGACGAGTTCGACGATCTCGACGACGAGGCCGTGATCGAGCGCGTGACGCTGGTCAAAGGCATCGGCCGCTGGACGGCGGAGATGTTCCTCATGTTCTCACTGGGCCGGCCAGACGTACTGCCGGTGGACGACCTGGGCGTGCGCCGCGGCATGGAGGTTACGTACGGCCTCAAGGAGCTTCCGAAGCCCG
>JADFTG010000321.1 GCA_022560365.1 Chloroflexota bacterium
TCGATATGGAGGAGGAGTCGCGCGACCGTCAGACGGCGATCCTCGAGGAGCTGGGTGTCGGCCGTGAGGAGACGCGCCAGGCGCGGCCGCCCACCGAATTCGAAATCAAGGGGGCAGAGGTAGACGCGCAGGATCACCGGGGCGTGGCGGGCCGCGTCGTTGAGTTCGACGGCAACCTGGGGCTGGTGATCGGTGCGGGCGGTGGCTCGCTGACGATCTTTGATGCGGTGCAGAAGTACGGCGGCAAGCCGGCGAACTACTGCGAGATCGGCGGCAACCCAAGCGTGCTCAAGGCCTGCGAGTTGACGAAGCTGATTCTGAGTAAGCCCGGCGTAGAGAAGATCGCCGTGATCATGAACGTCGTCTCCAATACGCGCGTCGACATCGTCGCACGCGGCGTGGTAAAGGGCGTTGTCGAGTCGGGGTTCGACCCGGCGGAGAAGATCGCGGTGTTCCGGATTCCCGGCGCCTGGGAAGCCGAGGGATTCAAGCTGCTCGAGAAGTATGGTGTCGACTACTGCGACCGCACGGTGTCGATGTCAGAGGCGGCGCGGCGGGCAGTGGAGAAGATCGGGAGATAATGGCCGCCTACGTTGTCGCGCAAATGCATGTCCACGACGTCGCGAAGTACCTCGTGTACGCGTCGAAAGTGGGAGCGACCATTGCTAGCTACGGCGGCAAGATTGTCGCCGCCAGCGAAGCCGAGGTGAGAGAAGGCAGCCCGTCGTTCACTCGCACGGTGATCGGCGAGTTTCCGACTGCGGAAGCCGCGCGCGAGTGGTATGAGTCCGAGGAATACCAGGCGATACTGCCGCTGCGGCTGGCAGCGACGACGGGGACGTTGTTCTTTGTCGAGGGCTTTACGATGCCCCCCGAGGACGGCGGCAGGCAAGAATAGCCCATGTCCATCCTGATCGACGAGAACACGACGTTCATCATCCAGGGGATTACGGGGCGCGAGGCGGTGAACATGACGCGCGAGTGCCTGGACTACGGCTCGAAGGTTGTCGGTGGAGTGACGCCGGGGCGCGGCGGCCGCGACGTCTACGGTGTGCCCGTCTACGACACGATCAAGGAGATCGTCGCTAAAGAGAAGGTCGATGGCTCAGTGATTACCGTGCCCGCCCCGTTCGTGCGGGACGCGGCGTTTGAGGCGATCGAGAACGGCATCAAGCTCCTCGTCATCGTCACCGAACGCACGCCTCGCTATGAGGTGGCGCAGGTGCTGGAGCTGGCACGCCTGCGCGGCACGCGCGTGATCGGCCCGAACTGCCTCGGCATCATCACGCCGGGGAAGTCGAAGATGGGTGGCATCGGTGGTCCGGAGACGAACACGAAACAGGCGTACAAGCCGGGACGCATCGGCATTATGTCGCGTAGTGGCGGCATGACGACCGAGATCGCGAACTCACTTACCGCCGCCGGCTTCGGGCAGAGCACCGCCGTCAGCATCGGCGGCGACCCGCTGATCGGCTCGACTTACGCTGAGCTGATGCCGCTCTACGAGGCGGACGAAGGGACGGACGCGCTCGTCATCTACACCGAGCCGGGCGGCCCGATGGACGCGCAGCTCTCGCTGTGGGTGAAGGAGAACAGTTCGCGGCTGCCGATCGTCGCCTTCATGGCGGGCAAGTTCATGGACAAGATGCCGGGGATGCGTTTCGGCCACGCGGGGACGATCGTCGAGGGCAAGGCGGACACGGCGGCGGAGAAGCTCGAACGGCTGAAGGAGGCCGGGATTTCGGTGGCGGAAGAGATATCGCAGATCCCGGACCTCGTGCGGGAGCGGTTGGGGTGAGACAGGGGACAGGAGACAAGAAACGGGTGGCTGAGACGAAGGCGATGTTCATCCGGGTGGAGGTCGACGCTGCAGCAGCGTTCGACGCCGAGCTGGCGAAGAAGCTGGCCGAGGTCTGCCCGGTCAACATCTTCGAGACGGACGGCGAGGGGAAGGCCACGATCGTCGAGGAGAACCTGGACGAGTGCGTGCTCTGCGAGCTGTGCATCGAGGCGGCGCCACCGGGCCAGGTGCGCGTGACGAAGCTCTATAGCGGCGAAACGCTGAGCCGGTAGCGCTGAACCTCAGTAGCGCCGGACGTCGCCCTTACCGGCGAAGAGACGCCAGACGAAGGTGACGACGAGGATGAGGGCGATGATGCCCAGCAGGTAGGGGTCGAGGTTGCGGCCACCGAAC
>JADFTG010000033.1 GCA_022560365.1 Chloroflexota bacterium
CAGCGCGTTCGCCATTTCGGTGGTGTCTTCATAATCCCACCATTCGATTTCGTCGGTCATGTCATCCTGTCCTGATATTGCGGGCGCGAAGCGTGTCCCGCCGATCGGGCAAGCCACGCAAGCGCCAAAGTCGTCCCAACTTCGATCAGAAATGGGGTGTGTCAGTCGTCCTGCCAGGTCACGCCGTCACGCTCGGTCAGCGCGATCGCGGCGGACGGACCCCAACTGCCGCTGGGATAATGTTTGGGCTTGACGTCGTTGGCGTCCCAACCGGCGCGGATCGCGTCGATCCAGGCCCATTGGGCCTCCACCTCGTCGCGGCGGACGAACAGCGTCTGGTCGCCTTCGATCAGGTCAAGCAGCAGCCGTTCATAGGCGATGCGGCGGCGGGTCCCGGCGAACTCGGCATCGAGCGACAGGTTCAGCGGCACCTCGCGCAGGCGCAGGCCTTCGCGGTCGAGGCCCGGTTCCTTGGCCATCACCAATAGCTGGATATATTCTTCCGGCTGCAGGCGGATGACCAGCGTGTTGGGCTGAAGGATACCGCCGCGGCCCGCGAACATCGAGTGCGGCACCGGCTTGAACTGGATCGCAATTTCCGAGCGGCGGGTCGCCATGCGCTTGCCGGTGCGCAGGTAGAACGGCACGCCGGCCCAGCGCCAGCTATCGACGAACAGGCGCAGCGCCGCGAACGTTTCCGTCTGCGAGCCGCCGGGCACGCCTTCCTCATCGTGGTAGGCGGGCACCTCCTCGCCGGCCACCCAGCCGGGGCCGTACTGGCCGCGGGCGGTCGCGAGCGCCACCTCGTCGTCCTCGAACAGACGGACGGCGTTCAGCACCTTCACCTTCTCGTTGCGGACGGAGTGGCCGTCGATCGCCAGCGGCGGCTCCATGGCGATGAGTGAGAGCAGCTGCATGATGTGGTTCTGGAGCATGTCACGGAGGGCGCCGGAGCCGTCGTAGTAGCTGCCACGGCGGCCGACGCCCAGGCTCTCCGAGACCGTGATCTGCACGTGGTCCACGTGATGGCGGTTCCAGATCGGCTCCAGGATGCTGTTGGCGAAGCGGAAGACGAGGATGTTCTGGACGGTCTCCTTGCCCAGGTAATGGTCGATGCGGTAAACGTCGTCTTCGCTGAAGACGGAGTGGACGACGCGGTTCAGCTCGCGCGCCGAGGCCAGGTCGACGCCGAACGGCTTCTCGACAATCAGGCGCGACCAACCTTCACCTGTGGCGCCCTGCGACCGGGCACGGCCGAGCTGCTCGATGATGTCCACGAACGTTGTCGGTGGCACGGCGAGATAGTAGAGGCGATTGCTGCCTATGCCGCGCTCCGCTTCGACTTCTCGCAGCTTCTCGTTCAGGCGGTCGTGGCCTTCGGGGTCGTCGTAGCCACCGTAGGAGTAGAAGAGGTTCGAGGCGAACGAGTCCCAGACGTCCGGGTCGATCGGGCGCCGAGAGTACTTTTCGACGTTCTTGCGAGCCTCTTCGCGGAAGGCGTCGTTGGACCACTTCGTTCGCGCGTAGCAGACGACGGCGAGGCGCGGCGGCAGGCGCCCGTCAAGCGCGAGGTTGTACAGCGCTGGCATGAGCTTACGCGCGGTGAGGTCTCCCGAGGCGCCGAAGATAACGATCGTGCAGGGGTCGGGCGCGCTGTCGGAGACGGGCGCAGCGGCGAAAGTCGAGGCCTGGGCCGTCACTCGTTCTTGACCCTGTGCCCGCCGAACTCCTGGCGCAGCGCGGCGATCAGCTTGGCGCCGAATGAGTCGTCCTGTCGCGAGCGGAAACGCACGAAGAGCGAGTGTGCCATGATCGTCGCCGGGACGTCGCGGTCGATCGCCTCCTGGATCGTCCAGCGGCCCTCGCCTGAGTCCTCGACGTAGCCGCGGATGGAAGACAGGCCGGGATCGTTGGCCAGCGCGCGCTCGGCCAGCTCCAGGAGCCAGGAGCGGACTACGCTGCCGTGTCCCCAGAGCTCCGAGATGGCGTGGAGGTCGAGGTCGTAAGTGGAGGCGTCGAGGAGCTCGAAGCCCTCGGCGTAGGACTGAAGCAGTGCGTACTCGATGCCGTTGTGCACCATCTTGACGTAGTGGCCGGCGCCGGCGGGCCCCATGTAGGCGTAGCCTTCCGGCGGCGCCAGCGTCTCGAAGATTGGGCGTGCGCGGTCGAAGATTTCCTTCTCGCCGCCGATCATCAGGCAGTAACCGTTGTCCAGGCCCCAGACGCCACCGCTCGTTCCGCTGTCCAGCAAGTGGATGCCGGACGCCTTCAGCGATTCGGCGCGTGCCACTGTGTCGTGGTAGTTGGAGTTGCCGCCTTCGATGATCGCGTCGCCCTTCTCCAGCAACGGCGCCAGCGCTCCGATCGTGTCCGTCACCGGCTGGCCGGAAGGGATCATGATCCAGACGTGCCGTGGCGCCGCCAGCTTGCCGACGACGTCCTCGAGGCTCGTGGCTGGTATCGCTCCTTCGGTCTTGAGGGAGTCGGCCGCACCCGGATCGCGGTCGTAGACGACGACTTCGTGGCCGCCGCGGAGGAGGCGCAGGCTCATGTTCGCGCCCATGCGCCCAAGACCGATCATTCCGAGCTGCACGCTATCGTCTCCGTTCTGCGGTCTGGCGCAGCGCCGCCTCGACGCTGTCCACGAGGAGTCGCAGGTTGGCCGCCGTCTCGTCGCCGAGCGAGACGCACAGGACCGGCCGCTTGCGCCTCAGGAGAGCCGCCAGGTCGCCCAGCGCCTGCGCCCGCTTGAGGACGCTGAACGTGAACGACTGCTCTCCGGGGACGTCAAGGTCGATCTCGTCGTTCATCACGAGTTGCAGGAAGACGCCCGTTGCCGGTCCGCCCTTGTGTAGCTGGCCGGTCGAGTGCAGAAAGCGCGGGCCGTAGCCGACTGTCGTCGCGCGTCGTGTCGCGTCGCGAAGGGCCGTGCGCAGGCGCGTCAGCAGGCGCTCGTGCTCTTCCGTCTGCGGGATGTAGGCCATGATCGCCAGGTACGAGCCCTCCGGCGCGAGCAGGAAGTGCTCCGCCACGAGCGCGCCGATCGTGCGCTGCGGTGCGTTCTCCAGGCGCGCCAGCGTCGAGTCGTCGGCGGCGAGGGTGAGGCCGTCTTCCTCGACGACCGGCACCGGGTTGGGCAGTGCGCCGGTCGTCTCGTACTGCTCGATGACTCGGTTGGTGTTGTCCTTGCTCTCGGCCACGTTCGGCTCGTCGAACGGGTTGAGGCCGAGCGTGGCGCCGATGGCCGCGGTGGCGATCTCCCAGCGCAGGAACTCCGCGCCGATCCCGTACGGTCCGGGGACGTCGATGCGGATGACGGGGTGGCCGGCCGCTTCGATCTGGTCGGCTGCCGCGGCGGTCTCTTCGTCGCGCTCTTCCAGTTGCATCGAGACGAAGACGCGGTCGTTGCCGTACGACTGCGCATCTCCCGGTGGCTCGCCGTCGATGGGGACGATGCCCTGGCCGCCCTTGCCGGTGCTCTCGGCGATTAGCTGCTCCGCCCAGGCGCCGAAGCTTTCCAGGCCGGGTGCGGAGAGGAACGTTAGCTTGTCGCGTCCCTCCTGCACCAGCGCGGCCAACCGCTCGCCGAGGGCGGCGGCGTCTGCTCCGTCGACCGTGGCCGCGGAGGCCAGCAGCTTCTCGATGTCGACGCCGATGGCGGCCGCGGGCACGAGGCCGAAGAACGAGAGCGCGGAGAAGCGCCCGCCGATGTCTGGCGGGTTGACGAACACGCGGTGGAACCCCGATTCGCGCGCCCGGTGGTGGAGGGGCGTGTCGGGATCGGTGACGGCGACGAAGTTGTCGAGCGCGCCCGTGTCGCCCGTCGCGTCGAGGGTGCGTTCGGCGAAGTAGCGTTCCAGAGACGTCGTCTCCACCGTTGTGCCCGACTTGCTGGAGACGATGAAGAGTGTCGAGTGCACGTCGACCCTGTTTTCGACGCGCACGATCGCCAGCGGGTCGGTAGTGTCCAGGACGTGCAGCTCGGGGAAGCCGGGCGCCGCGCCGAACGTGCGCTGGAAGACCTCCGGGGCGAGCGAGCTGCCGCCCATCCCGAGGAGAACGGCGTGACGGAAGCCCAGTTCGCGGACCCAGTCCGCGAAGCTGCGCAGCTCATCGAGGCTGTCGAGCATCGACTCGTGAAGGTTCACCCAGCCGAGGCGCTGTCTGATCTTTTCCTGGATGGCAGGCTCAGCGGTCCAGAGTGAGGCGTCGCGCGCCTGGAGGCGCTCAAAGAAGGAAGCGGGTGAGGTCACCCGTCAGTCTCCCCTCGACGCAGCGCCGATCCCCTTCGTGCCGGCGAGGATGCGGTCGCGCTTCTCCTCGACCGTGGCGCGGGCCTTCGCGAAGGAGTCGGCGAAGAGCTTGACGCCCTGCACCTGCAGTTCGTCCGTCACGGCCCGGAAGTCGATACCGACAGCTTCGAGCTCGCGGACGTGCGCCCGGGCGTTGTCGACACCGTTCGTCAGCGTTGAGGCGACGACTCCGTGGTCGCGGAAGGCGTCGAGAGTGTTCTGCGGCATCGTATTAATCGTATCGGGGCCGATCAGCTCCTCAACGTAAAGCACATCACGGTAGTCGGGGTTTTTCGTGCTCGTACTGGCCCAGAGGCAGCGCTGAACGCGCGCGCCTTTGGCGGCGAGCGCCGCCCAGCGGTC
This sequence comes from Chloroflexota bacterium, assembly GCA_022560365.1. GTDB lineage: Bacteria > Chloroflexota > Dehalococcoidia > SM23-28-2 > RBG-16-64-32 > CF-162. The sequence continues at coordinate 4,656 of JADFTG010000033.1, forward strand.
GCCGGAGAAGATCTCCTGGTATTTCGCATAGGCGATCTTCGCGTTGGCGACGCCGGCCTTGCCCAGCAGAGCGCTCAGGCGCTGGCGTTCGAGGTCGCCCTCGACGGCCTTTATCTTCTCTTCGAGCCGGCCGTCCACCATCGAGTCGACGCGGCTGATGAAGAAGCTGGCGACCGATCCGATGCGGTCGAGCGGCAGGCCCGCCTTCACGCGCGTCTCCAGCGCCGCCAGGTACGCGAGGGCGACCTGCTCGTAGCTGTCGAGGCCGAAGAGCAGCGTGATGTTCACGTTGATCCCGTCGGCGAGGGAGCGCTCGACCGCCGGCAGGCCTTCCGGCGTGCCCGGGATCTTGATCATCGCGTTCGGGCGGCCGAGGGCGGTGAACAGGCGCTTCGCTTCGCTCGTCGTGGTCTCGGTGTCATCGGCGATCAGTGGCGAAACCTCCAGCGAGGCGTAGCCGTCTGCGCCTTCGGTCTTGTCGTAAACGCCGCGGAAGATGTCCGCGGAGAGGCCGACGTCGGTCACCGTCAGCGCGTCGTAGGTCTCGTCGAGCGAGACGCCAGGGCGGACGATCTCGGCGAGGTGCTCGTCGTACGCGTCGCTGGCGCCGACGGCCTTCTCGAAGATCGACGGGTTGGACGTGCCGCCGCCGACGCCGTCGTCCTCGACCATGCGCTGGAGCGCGCCGGTCTTGATCAGCTCGCGGTTGAGGTTGTCGTACCAGACGCTCTGCCGCTGGCTCTTCAGTTCCACTAGCGGGTTAGCCATGCCAGTCGCTCCTATCCCGAAATCTCTTGCGTCTTGCCGGTCTTGGTCTCGCCGGCTTCGATGGCGCGCACCTTGTCCAGACGGCGCACGTAGCGCTCCTGTGGGTCGAAGTTAGCCGATACGAACGCCTTCGTCACTTCGATCGCAACGTCGGTGCCGATGACGTGTGAGCCGAGGCAGATGACATTCATATCGTCGTGCTCCACGCCCTGGTGCGCGGAGTAGGCGTCGTGCGTGATGGCGGCGCGGATGCCGCTGAGCTTGTTGGCAGCGACGCAGGCGCCGACGCCGCTGCCGCAGACGAAGACGCCCCGCTCGGCGTTGCCGGACTGGATCTTGGCGGCGAGGGCGACGGCGATGTCCGGGTAGTCGACGGGTTCGGCGCTGTCGGTGCCGACGTCGGTGACGTCGTGACCGTTCGTGCGCAGGAAATCGGCGATGGCGTTCTTCATCTGGAAGCCGCGGTGATCGGCTCCGACGACGATGCGCATGGCACTCCTCTCTGCGCTCTGCGGGGCGGAGGATGCCCCGAGCGGCCGGGGGCATCCTATGTGATCCATGCTATCGCCGCCCGCCAAGGCTGGCAACTGAGTGGGGGCGGACGTGTGTGGATTCGGCTTCTGGTCGTTCCGCGTCCTTCGAGAACCTCAGGACGAGCGGGACGCAAGCGAAAGGCCCGCGACGATCGTCGTGGGCCTTTGATCGTTGCTTTCGCCTGGGACGCCTAGGACTTGACCTCGGCGGCGGCGTTGCTGATGACGACGCGGCCTTCCTGCGTCTTCGACTGGACGATGATCTTGCCGTCGCCCTCGTCCCACATCTCGGTCGTGATCGTGTCGCCCGGGTAGACGACGCCGGTGAAGCGGACGGCCAGACCGGCGAGGCGGTCCGGGTCGTTGTCGCAGTACTCGGCGAGGACGGCGCGGCCGGCGTAACCGAAGCTGCAGAGGCCGTGCAGGATCGGCCGGTCGTAGCCCGCCATCTTCGCGAAATCAGGGTCGATGTGCAGCGGGTTGCGGTCGCCGGAGAGGCGATAGATCGCGGCCTGGATGTCCAGGGTCGTCTCGGCCAGCGACTTGTCGGGCGCGCGCTCCGGCGCCTTGTTGCCGGCCCCCGGTCCACGCTCGCCGCCGAAGCCGCCGGCGCCGCGCACGAACACGCCGGACGTGTTCGTGAAGACAGTCTCACCGGAGGCGTCCGTGGTCGTCGAGTCGATTGTGATGAGTGCGCCCTTGCCCTTGTCGTAGACGCCCGTCACGGTCCCGCTGGTCGTCAGGGAGCCGCTCGTCGGGATCGTCTTTGCGATGCGGAAGCCCTGCTCGCCGTGCAGGAGCATCACGGGGTTGATCTCGACGTTCTGGGCCAGGCCCATGAGCGCCGGGAAGGCCGGGATGACCGCGAAAGTCGGTATTACTTTGAGGTTGCGCTCGAAGATGAACGGCAGCTCCTTGGCGCCGATGCCGAGCGCGTAGAGCATGACGTCGCGCTCTTCGTAGTCGAAGGTGGACGCGGGCAGCTCCAGGCCGACGACATCGGGCGAAAGGGCCTTGCGTTCGGTGGTCATGGCTTAGCTCACCGCCGTGGCCGACGCGAGGCGCTTCGAGACCTCGTCGAAGGCGTTGCTGAACTCTTCGGCGCCGGTCATGTCGCTGATCTTGTCGATGTTGTCGCGCACGGCCTCGATCGAGATGTTGGGCAGCACTGCGCCCTTGCTCTCGACGATCGCCGCGCGGCCGACGTAGCCGCCACCGGCGGTGAAGATGTTGCCGGATACCTGGCACTCTTCCGAGCACAGGTAGGCGACGACCGGTGACACGTACTCCGGCAGGAGCTTCTCGAGCACGGCCGGCGGCATCACGTCCTCGGTCAGCCGTGAAGCGGCGACGGGTGCGATGACGTTGGCTTTGATGTTGTACTTGGCGCCCTCCAGCTCCAGCGTGCTGGCGAGGCCGAGGAGCGCCATCTTGGCGGAAGAGTAGTTGGCCTGGCCGAAGTTGCCGTAAAGGCCGGCGTTCGAGGTGGTGACGATGATGCGGCCGTAGCTCTGCTGGCGCATAAGGCGGAAGGCAGGCTGGATGACGTCGAACGAGCCCTTGACGTGAACGGCGAAGATCTTGTCCCAGTCCTGTTCCTCCAGGTTGTGGAAGGCGCGGTCGCGCAGGATGCCGGCGTTGGCGATCACGATGTCCACTTTGCCGAACGCGTCGACAGCGGTCTTGATGATGTTCTCGCCGCCGGCGTAGGTGTCCACGCCGTCGTAGTTGGCGACAGCTTCGCCGCCGGCCGCCTTGATCTCCTCGACGACCTTGTCGGCCATCTTCGAGCCGGCGCCCGAGCCTTCGCGCGAACCGCCAAGGTCGTTGACGACGACCTTGGCACCGCGGGAAGCGAGGAGCAGCGCGTGGGCGCGGCCAAGGCCGCCGCCGGCGCCTGTAACGACCGCCACCCGGTCGTCAAAACGTACTTCGCTCAATGGGGACCTCCAGTCAGTTATAGGGGCGGCCGGCCGCGGTCTTGGGGGCGCGCGGACAGGCGCCTGTTGGGCAGGTTATTAGATTCACATTCGGTAGGCCGTGTCAACGCGCTGAGTCGCCCGTCGATAGTGATGTTTGACCGCCGACGAGGGGCCGTTAGACACGTTCGCGTATTGTGCGCCCGCTCTTAGGCTTGCCTGACCACAGCCGGGCTGGCGCGTAGCTATTCTCGCAGCCCGGCCAGCTCCGCCTTTACCTGGATGCGGCGGATAACGTCGGCGCGCGTGACGAACCCGCTGAAGTCGAAGCCGTCGATCACCGGCAGCTGATGGACGTCGTTCGCGGCCATGAGTTCCAGGGCGCTCATCAGCTCGTCGTTGGAGGCGACGGTATGCAGCTGCTCCCGCGGGGTCATCACGCGGAAGGCGCTGGTCGTCGCCCATTCGTCAGGGGGAAAGCGGCGCAGGTCGCCCATCGTAATCAGGCCCAGGAGGTTGCTCTCGACTACAACCGGCACGCAGCGCTGGCCGCGCCCAAGGATGTACTCGTTGACGAGTTCGCTCAACGGGAGGTCCGGCGGCGCACCCTCGAAGCTCCTGTCGACGATGTCGCTGACTTTTGCGCCCTCCAGCGTGTTGCGGTAGAGGAGCTGTTGGTAGGCTTGCTCCGAGGTGTTGCGCAGGAACCAGCCGATGACGATGAACCAGACGCCGCCGAGCCAGTTGCCGGCCAGCGCCGAGACGACGCCCAGCGCCATCAGGCCGAAGGCGATGATCGTCCCCACGCGGGAGGCCCATCGCGTTGCGCGCAGCATGCTGTCCGTGCGTGCCCAGAGGATGGCGCGCAGCACGCGGCCGCCGTCCAGAGGGTATCCCGGTAGCATGTTGAAGATGCCGACGGCGACGTTGATGAATGCAAGGTA
>JADFTG010000322.1 GCA_022560365.1 Chloroflexota bacterium
CGATCCCGAACAGGTCGCCGCGCCCGCCCGGGTCTTCCTCGGCGATCGGCTCGCCCGCGTTCAGACCGATGCGCACCTTCACCCGCCCGTCGGCCAGCGCCCGCTGGATCGCGATCGCGCAGTCGAGCGCCCCGGCGGCGGAGCCGAACGAGACCATGAACCCGTCGCCCATCGTCTTCACCTCCGCACCGCCGTGCGCGGCCAGCGCCTCTCGCGTGATCCGCTCGTGTTCGCGGAAAAGCTCCCGCGCCGCCGCGTCGCCGAGCTGCTGCGTGAGCGCCGTCGAGCCTTCGATGTCCGTAAAGAGGATCGTCACCAGTGACCCGATCGTCCGCGCCGCCGGCTCCGCCTGAACCGCCGCCGGCGCATCGCCGAGGAGGCGGTCGAGCGCGGCCTCCATGACGGGCGAGTTGTCGCCGGGTTGGCCCCACGTGCCCTCCAGCACGACGAGCTCGGCGTTGGGCAGGCGCGCGGCCAGGTTTCGCACCGTGTCGAAGTCCGGGATCGCCACGTTCTTGTGACTCAGGACCAGCGTTGGTTGAGTGATCCTCGGCAGGTCGTCTGACGTATCGGCGTTCATGACGTAGTCCTGGAAAAAGGCCAGCGCCTGTTCTTGCGTGCACACGGCGTGGAGGAACTCGACGTACTCCGTCGCGGCAAGGGTGCCCCATCCAACCACGTAGTGCGCGAGCGTCGTGGTGAACAGGTCCCAGTCGTTCTCCATCATCGACAGGAACGCCTTCACCTGCGGTATCTCAACGAAGCGCGCGCCGTCGGCGTACGTGTCTCTGAGGATCAGGCGGGAGACCCGCTCCGGGTTGTCGGCCGCGAAAGAGATAGCCGCCATACCGTCTGCCTGCCCCGCGAAGAGCGTCAAGCTGTCCAGGCCCAGCTTGTCGGCTACGGCGGCGATGTCGCGGCCGAACGCCTCGACCGATACCTCGCCAACGTCCCGGTCGGACAGCCCGCAACCCCGGCAGTCGAACGTGATCAGGCGGCGCCGGGCGAACATGTAGTCGAACCAGAAGCTGAAGGACGTCTGCTTCCACTCCAGCTGGACGTGCGTGAACGGGCTGCCGCGCATGTACAGCACCGGAACGCCGTCGCCGCCTGTGTCGGCGAAGGCGATGCCGACGCCGTCGGATGTGGTCGCGTACTTCACGCGTGGCTCCGCCATAACGCCCCAATTCTACGCCAGCCGATCCACCAAAGCGCGCCTCGGGCTTATACTCCCCTCCATGCGATACGTCATCTACGGTGCCGGCGCCATCGGCGGCACGATCGGCGCCAGACTCGCCCAACACGGCCGCGAAGTCGCCCTCATCGCCCGCGGCCCCCACCTGGAAACGCTGCGGGACGACGGCCTGACGCTGCGCACACCGGACGAGACCCTGACGCAGAAGATCACCGTCGGCGGCCACCCGGACGAGATCGACTGGCGCGCCGACGACGTCGCCGTCCTGGCGATGAAGTCGCAGGACACGGCGGACGCCCTGACGGCGCTGCGCGGGGCCGCCGGCGACGTTGCCGTCGTCTGCGCACAGAACGGCGTCGCCAACGAGCGCCTGGCGTCACGCCTCTTCTCGCGCGTCTACGGCATGGTCGTCTGGCTGCCGGCCACGCACCTGCAGCCGGGCGAGGTCATCGCCCATTCGTCGCCCATCGCCGGCATTCTCCACGCCGGTCGTTACCCGGAGGGGACAGACGACCTGATCGAGAGCGTGACGACCGACCTCCGCGCCAGCGGCTTCGCCTCCCAGCCCAACGAGAGGATCATGCGCCTGAAGTACGCCAAGCTGCTCTCCAACCTCCTCAACATCGTGCAAGCGCTCTCCTCCGACGCCGCCGGCGACATCGTACGCGCCGTCCGCGAAGAGGCGAACGCCGTTTACGCGGCGGCCGGCATCGACTACGCCGGGCCGGAGGAGTTGACGGAGCACGTCAAGGGGATCACCGTCAAGCCGGTGCCGGGCTTCGAGTCTCGCCTCGGCGGATCGACGTGGCAGAGCCTCTCCCGCGGCGGCTCGCTGGAGACCGACTACCTGAACGGCGAGATCACCCTGCTCGGCGCGCTGCACGGCGTCCCGACACCGTACAACCGCATGCTGCAGGCCGCCGCGGCCGAGGCGTCGCGCGACGGCCGCGAGCCCGGCAGCTA
>JADFTG010000034.1 GCA_022560365.1 Chloroflexota bacterium
TGCTCTTCCGATCTGACCGCGCCGGCCAATGCGCCGGGGCCGCGGTCGCGAAGAGTAGCGTAAGCGCTCGACAGCATCGCCGCCTACTGCTTCCGGGGCGTCAGAATGTATTCGTCGAGGCGAAAGCTCTCGACCGCGATGCCGCGCGCGCCGCAGGACCCGTCGAGCGACATTTGCCGGCGGCGCGTCGCGCAGTATGAGACGGGGTGTTTTTTGATTACGACCAAGTTCTAATCTGCGGCGCCAGGCGGCGTCGCCGGCGCCTTTTCCAATGCTACCGCCGTCCGGGTGAAATCCACCCAGACGGCAAAACCAAGTGCGCGACGCGCGTCGCCGGCCGCTCAGGCGGCTTCGACGGCGCCTATGGGCAGCTTGACCTTGACCTCGCGGCCGAGCAGGTCGAGCAGCAGGACGACGCGCTCGTCGGCGGGCATCCGTTCGTAGATACCAACGCAGTCGTAAAACGCGCCGCCGACGATGCGAAGCCGCGCGCCGGGGTTGAGCACCATCAGGCTGGCCGGCGTATGTAAGCCATTCTCGTCTTCGTGAGCGCGCAGGCTTTCGATGATTCCCTCGGGCACGGGCGCGGGCCGCTCGCCGTGGCACACGAGGTGGATGACGCCGATCGTGCCGTTGACCGAGCGCCAGCGCGCGCGGCCGAGGTCGATCTGGACGAAGAGGTATCCGGGGAACAACGGCGCGGCGACCGTCTCGACGCGCCGCGCGTGCCGCCGGCGCTTCGCGTAGCGCGGCAGATAGACCCGGAACCCCTGGCGGCCCAGGTGCTCGGCGGCGCGCTCATCGCGACGCGGCTGGGTCCGGACCACGTACCAGCGATTCATCACCGCCCCCTCGGCCCGTCCGCCGCGCGGTCGCGGGAGACGTGCAGCAGGGCAGGGGTCACGATGCGTTCGTCGGGCAGGTCGCGGCGCAGTCCGTCGTACGCGGCTTGCGGGTCGGCGATATCGGCGATCAGCACGGCGTCGAAGGGCGGCGCGGAAACCGTATCGGCCGCCACCGGCAGGCCGGCGAGCTCGGGCGCGTTGCAGCCCGGCGCGATCACGGCAACGAGCTCGACCGAGGTCTCCCTGGCGGCGAGCGTCGCGATCTCGACCAATTCCCCTTGCCCGTAGAGCGCGACGCGGCGCCAGCCGCTCCGTTCGCAACGCTGCAAGGCGTCGACGCACTGCGACCGCGCGATGCGGAAGAACGCGAACGACGAGGCGAGATATTCGCCGACGAGCTTGCTCTTCTCGGTGAACCCCTTCGGCGTCAGGTAATAGGCGTAGCGGCGGGCGGGCACCCGGCGCATCTTGACCCAGCCCTTCTTGACGCAGCGCCTGACGTAGGCGTTGGTCAGCCCGACGGCGATGCCGAGGCGCACCGAAAAGGTCCGCTGCGACGAAAACTGCTCGCGGTCGATGTCGCTCAGGAGACGCAGCGTGGTCTGTGTCTCGAGTGTCTTGCTCTGACCGTCGAATTCCACTTGCGACACGGGCTTAGAATGTGTTCACGCGGTGAAACAATAAGCGTTCACGGAGTGAATTTCAATCTGTTTTTTTCGCTATGAATCAATACCATGAAAACGGAAAATCGTGTTGTCCAAGGCTGAATATGCATCTCAGTGCGGATCGTGTCGGCTTTTTCGTCGTCGCTGGCCTTGCGTGCCACGTCGCACTGCTCAATCAACTGTTCGAATCGGCGTTGATCCCTTTCGCGCCGCCGCGCAGCCACGCCCGCGGAAGCGGCCTATGGCCTGTCGGCTCTGAGCACCGTTTCGATGACAAACAAGGCCACAAGTTCATTGCCACGCTCGCTCAAGTGACCGCCGTTCAATCCGAAGGCGTAAAGGGCTCCGATGTCGCCGGATGCCGCAAACACCGGCGCGAGGTCGTAGTATGGTATGTCGGCTGCCTCGACGATCGCGCGGACGATGGCGAGGCCGAGGCCAGCGCCGTCGGCGGCGTCGGGGCCGCGCGTGCGGGACTTCTCGGCGCGGAAGAAGCGAGTCCAGACGTGCGGCAGATCGTCTTCGGCGATCCCTTCGCCGGTGTCGCTGACGTGCAGCCGCAGCCAGCCGTCATCGGCGACGATCCTGACATCGATGTGCCCGCCTGGAGGCGTGTGCTCCATCGCGTTGCGGATCAGGTTGGCGATCACCCGCTCGATGCGCGTGCCGTCGACAAAGACGTCCGGCTGGTAGCCCTCCGCTTCGAGGCTCAGGGTGACATCGTTAAGCCTCGCCTGCGCCTGCATCGCCTCGATCACCTCCGCCGCGATCTCATGAAGAGGAACGAGACGGCGCTCCAGCCGTGGCGAGCCCGCGTCCATCTGTGCAAGCTCGAAAAGGTCGTCCACCATGTGGCTGAGGCGGTCGATCTCGCGGCGCATTGCGTCGTAGTAGCGCGCGACCTCGGCCGGGTCTTTCACGACGTCGTCGGCCAGCGCTTCGACCATCGCTCGCACGCTCGCCAGCGGCGTTCGCAGGTCGTGTGAGACGGCCGCTGTCAGCTCCCTTCGCTCACGGTCCAGCGCAGCCCTCTCCCGTTCAGCCGCTTGCAGCCGTTCGGCCAGGATGTCGACGTCATTGGCGAGCTGAGCCACCTCATCGTTGCCGGACAGCGCGATCCTGGCGTCGAGCTCGCCGCCGGCGAGCCTTCGTATGCCGGCGGTAGCGGCCGCCATGCGGCCTACGATCGTCGAGGCCACCCACATGCTGAAGAACAACGTAACGATGGCGCTGAACACGAGAAGAGCGATGAGCAACTTGAGGTCGTGCGCGGTCGAGACGAACATCAGCTGGGCGACGATGAAGACGTTTAGCAGCGCGACGCCGCCGCCGATGACCGCGCCCAGGAACGCTTTCGCCTGGATCGAGAGACCGAGAGCCCGGTCGGCGAGACGTAGGGCGAGCCAGCCACCGCCGAGCGTGGCCGCGCCGGACAGCGCTAAATAGGCTCCGAGTTCGCGCAACTCGCCCGCGGGCGGCGTCATCAGGAGCTCCGCTATGAGGAGGCCGATGCCAACCGCGAGAGTAAGCGCCAGGATGGGCCCAAGCCATGCCTGTGAGAAGAGGCGCACCAGGCCGACCGAGCTACGGCTCAAACTTGTACCCTACTCCCCAGACCGTTTTCAGATGCCTCGGCCGCGAAGGGTCGGTCTCCACCTTGGAGCGGAGGCGGCGGATGCTGACCGTCACCGTGCTGGCGTCGCCCGGGAACTCGAGGTCCCAGACCGCGTCCAGTAGCTGGTCGCGGCTGAACACCTGCTCCGGGTGGCTGGCGAGGTGGAACAGCAGGTCGAACTCGCGGGCCGTCAACTCGATCGGGCCGCGGTGGTCCTCCACCTTCCGCGTGCGGCCGTTGATGCGCAGGTCGCCGAAGCGGAGGTGATCACCCTCGGCCTCGACGTTATTCTTGGCCCGGCGGAGGACAGCCTTCACGCGAGCCGCCAGCTCGCGAGGCGAAAACGGCTTCGTCACGTAGTCGTCGGCGCCCATGCCCAGACCGACGATCTTGTCCGTCTCCTCGCCGCGCGCGGTCAGCATGATAATCGACGCTTGTGAGCGCGCCCGCACGCGCCGGCAGATCTCTGTGCCGTCCACCCCCGGCAGCATGAGATCCAGCACGACCAGGTCCGGCTGGAAGCGCTCGAAGGCGTCCATCGCCTTGGCGCCGTCATGGACGACCGACACATCGTAGCCGTCGCGGCGCAGGTAACGCTCCACGACTTCGGCCACCATCGGTTCGTCTTCGACGACCAGGACTCGTTCTTCAGCCATATGCGTCGTTGTTCCTCGCATACCTATCTTACGTTCTGGGGCCACGGAAGGGACTCCGTGCCCCGGCTATCGATCGTAGCCGGCAATTCTTGCGGTTGTCTTACAAGGGATCGTCGAGCGCCGGGACAACGTCTGGTACTGCTCGTCCCCCGCACACCGTTTCCGTCGACGCTATGGGTTCTTAATGACGCCCCGGTGACCGTGTAGTGAGGTGAAGTTGTTGAGCCGTCCCCCCCGGCCGTCTTCCCAACACTGCTAGAATCGGATGAAAAAAGGTGGTAGGATGCCCCTTTCGTCCGAAGCTCCCGATCTCCCCCAGCGCGTGTTTTCGCCGATCGCCCGGGACTATGACACCCCGGCTCTCGTCTTGAGTCTCTTTCGCTACCGCGCCTGGCATCGCTTTCTTCTCTCCAGGCTCAACTTGCCGCCCGGCGCGCGTGTCCTCGACATGGCGACCGGAACCGGTACGATCGCGCTCGATCTTCACCAGCGGGGAGTCGAGGTCGTGGCCTGCGACGTCACTCGGGCGATGCTGAGTCGGGCCCAGGAGCGAACTGACCGGGCCGATGTTCATCTCGATCTGGTCGAGTGCACCGCCGAGACGCCGCCCTTCAAAGATGGGTCCTTCGACGCGATCACATTCGCGTATCTCCTCCGCTACGTTCGTGACGTTCCGAACACTCTGGAGGCCCTGGGCCGCCTGTTGAAGCGCGGCGGGGCAATGGCGTCGCTCGACTTCGCGGTGCCGCATGGCATCTGGTATCCCTTCTGGCGGCTGTACACCGCTGTAGTGCTGCCGGCGGGAGGACGTCTGTTTTCTCGCGATTGGCAACGGGTGGGTGCGTTCCTCGGCCCGAACATTCGTGACTTCTATCATCGTTGGCCGGAGGATAAGCTCCTATCCGCCTGGCGCGACGCCGGGTTCACTAACGTCCGGTCTCGGCGTCTGACGGTTGGCGGCGCCGTGATCATCTGGGGTACCAGGCCATGAAGCCGGGCCTCTCTCCGATGACAGAGGCCTCGCCAAGAGTGCGCCCGGCGTTCTACGCGCTCCCGCCGGGCGGCTGGCGCGACTATGCGACGCTGCTCCACCCACCGTACACGCTCTGGCATCTGAGTTACGTCATCTGGGGCGCAGCGCTCGCTGGCGCGGATCATTATGACCGTCTGGCGGCAACTCTCGTCGCCTTCCTCCTTGCTGTCGGAGTAGCGGCTCACGCTCTGGACGAGCTTCAGGGTCGGCCGCTGGGAACCCGGATCTCGTCAGGCGTTCTCGTGGTCCTGGCCAGTCTTGCCCTCGGGGGCGCAGTGCTGATCGGCGTACTGGGCGCCGTGGAGGTCTCGCCGTGGCTGCTAATATTTGTCGCCTTCGGACTGTTCATCGCGCCCGCTTACAACCTGGAGTGGTTTGGAGGGCGCTTCCACTCGGACGTTTGGTTTGCCGTCTCGTGGGGCTCATTCCCGCTACTTACAACCTACTTCGTAACCGCCGAGCAGCTGAGCATCGCCGCGGCACTCGGAGCGGCCATGGCCTTCACATTGAGCCTCGCGCAACGCACCCTGAGCTCCCGCGTCCGTGGTCTGCGGCGCAGAGCGCGCAGCATCGAAGGTAAGGTGTACTACAACGACGGTACCGTGGAAGACATTGACCGCCGTTGGGCAACTGCGTCAGATGAGCGAGCCCTTCTGCTTATCTCACTGTCGATATTCGCGGGTGGCCTGGCAGTATTGGTGGCGTTGTGAGAGCGCGCACGGGAGCCTGGTGACCGACAGCCTTTCGCCGCCTGAGGAGGATTTTGTCCGGGTGCAACGTGTCGCCCGGATGGCCACGGCCGATGCCCATGGGCGGCCGTTCGTTGTTCCAGTCTGTTTCGTCTACCTGAACGGCTGTCTATACACACCCGTTGACGAGAAGCCGAAGAGCGGGAGGCGCCTCAAGCGCCTTCGCAACATCGAGGCGAACCCACAGGTGGCGCTCGTTTTCGACCGCTATGAGGATGACTGGGAGCGTCTGGCCTGGGTGCTGATACGGGGAACGGCTTCGCTGGTGACGGACATGAGCGAGAAGGCCCAGGCAGTGGCGGCACTTCGGAGTAAGTATGAGCAGTACGGCTCAATGGCGCTGGAGCAGCTGCCCCTGATACGGGTAAATCCCGAGCATGCGGCGAATTGGGGAGCAGTGTAAGCCTGGGAGCAAGGACAGGCTACTCGCGCGCGACGGATCGCGTCCGGGTGCATGAGGCTAACCGTTGTGGTGTGCGATAGCTGCGCGCCCAGTCGGGAGCGGCGTCACCGCGCCTGAGGACGTAGAGTGCCTCGGCGGCCATCGGCCCGTAGTTCGCCATTTCGCCCGTGTACTCGGGACCAGCGCCCTCAAGTACCTCGAGCGCTTCCGGCCAGCGTTCTTCCAGGCAGAGGGTAGCGGGTTCTCGGACGGGGGCCTGTGGTGATCCCCGGTCTGGCGTCGATCCTGCACCTGCGACGCCGTCAGCGGTCATCCGCTCTCAACTGACTTCGTCGGGCCACGACCGGTTCCGGCGCCGCACTCCGTCAGCGGACGTACCAGTCCCAGATCTCTGTGCCCCAGAGGAGACCGATGAGGCCGCCCATAACAAGGAACGGCCCGTGCGGGAGATAGTCCCCAAACCCGCGCCGTCGTGTCGCCAGGAGCACGACCGCGAAGAGCCCGGCCGACAAGGTCGAGGCGAACATCGCGACAACCACGGCCGACGGCCCGAGCAAGATCCCTAGGAAGAGGATAAGTTTGGCGTCTCCCATGCCGAAGGCACCGGCGCCGAACGGCAGCGATGCGAGGATCAGCGCGACCGCGATGCCCAGGCCAACCAGACCACCGTAGAACGTATCGAGAGCGGACATCCCCGGAAAGAGCCAGGCCAGGCCGGCCGCCAGCACCATTCCGGGGAGCACTATCCGGTCCGGCAGCAAGCGGCGCTCGATATCGGTGAACACCAGCGCCAGGAGAAGCGTGGAGAAGACGGCGCCAACGGCTGCCTGGCCGGCGTCGTCAAACTCCAGGTAGCACGCCGCGGCCATCGCCGAGCAGCCGACCGGCAGCAAGAACCAGCGCAGCGGCAGCCTGGCACTGCAGGCCGTGCAGCGCCCGAGGTTCAGCGCTTCGATCAGCGGCACCGCGTCGCGGTGTGCCACGCGCCGTCGGCATTCTTGACAACGCAGAAGCGGCGCCCTCAAGGACTCGTCGCGGTAAGCCTTGGCAAGGAAGAGGTCGGCTGCCTTGCCAAGGACTAGGCCGCCAACGAGGAAAAGAACCAGCGTCACTACCATTGCTAGACATAATTGGGTACTTTTGCGTAGAGCGCGGCGGTTAATCTTGACAAATTGTTGATAAGTCTATTTAATTCAGACCCTAACGGGGTAATAGGGGAGTCTGTTTCATCGATTTAGTCAGCCTGGTGTACTGACGCTTACTCTGCCGGGCCATGACGAGTGGACGTCCTACGGTTTTCTTACACTTTTCATTGGGAATCGTGATAACCGCCGGCGACTTCAGTTATACATTTGGTAACTGTACGCCACGAGCCCCGCAGCTCGACGGAAGAGGGAGGGACAACGTGAAGGTAGTTCTGGTCGTCGGGGAAAGGCCAGAGCAAGCGAACGCTCTCGCGGAGCGTCTTGGTCTACTTGGGATGGAAGTTATCCCATGTGCTCGAGACTGGAAGCTCGCGATGCGGTCGCTTATGACTCATGACGTGTCTCTCATCCTGCTCGACGTCGATGCCTCTGAAGAAAGCCTGGAGTTCTTCGACATCCTCCACGACGTCTCCGATGTCCCCGTCATCGTGCGGGGTGTGATGGCTGACACCGACAACGTCGTCTCTTATCTTGAGTCGGGCGCCGCCGACTTCGTGGGCCGGACCACCACGCTCCCTGTTCTTGCCGCAAAAATCCAGTCGCTGCTGCGCTCTGTGCAGTCGAACGGGAGCGTCGCCGGTTCGATTGAGGTCGGAGAGGTCTCGATTGACCTCCGAAGCCGAACGGTGACAAAGGGCGCCGAGGAAGTCTCGTTGACGCCTCTGGAATACCGCCTCCTGAAAGAGTTGGCGACGAACAAGGGTCGCCCGTGCAGTCACAAGGATCTCCTGAAAAGTGTCTGGGGCGAAGATTTTACGAACTGTTCTCACTACCTGCGCCTCTATGTGGGTTACCTGAGGCAGAAGCTGGAAGACAACCCTCGCCGGCCGCGCATGCTCCTGACCGAATGGGGTTACGGATACCGCCTGGTTGAGCCGAAGACCGCCAGCAGGCGCGTCCGCACGCGGGTCTCGCTTCGCCTCGCTTCGCCGGGCTGATCTTAAGTGTCGCGTGGCGTTCGTTTCAGTCAGTGCGGCTCGCGCCGATGGTTCGGACGCTTCGGCGTGCGGTTGGCAGTTACAGCCGTCGGCCTTATCGCCGCCACCTTCGTCCTCGGCCTCGCTGCGTCCGCTCAGACGGAGCCACTGCAGATCACGGCCGTCTCCTCTGAGGAGTGGCCGGCCGTTGAAGCCACGCTGACTGTCTTCGGCCAGGATGGCCAACCGCTGACCGGCCTCGTGCAGGACGACTTCTCGGCCACTCTGGCCGGGGAACCCTTGCCGTCCACATCTCTCCAGACCACCAGCGACCCCGGGCTGGGCATCGCCATCGTTCTCACCTTCGATGTCAGCGGCAGCATGGCGGGAGCGCCCCCGGAGCCGGCAAGACCGCCCTGTGCGCGGCCCTGGCCTGGCGGCTGGCCCAGAGGGGACGGGCGCCGGCGATGATACGCCCGCTCCGCATGGATGGGGGAGATTCCCAGCACCCGGACGCCGCCTTCTACGCGGCGTCGGCCCCCGGCGGCGCTGACGCCGCCGCGTCCCCCATGCCCGTGGCCCGCGACGCGATGGCCGATGCCTCCCTCCCCTCCAGTGTCCGGGAGATGGTCGCCGCCGCCTCCGCCGGAAGGCCCATGACCATAGTGGAGG
>JADFTG010000035.1 GCA_022560365.1 Chloroflexota bacterium
TTCGAGTAGCCGGCGCGCTCCATGAACCGGTCCAGGGCACCCACGGAGATGACGGTCTCGATCCTGGCCGGGAAGTCGAGGTTCGGGTCGCCGATGAGGTCGCCGCCGCCGTTGCCGGCCGCCGCGACGACGACAACGCCGGCCGCTTCGGCGTACTCAAACGCCTCGCGTTCAATCGTCGTCACGATAGACCCGCCGAGGCTCAGGTTGATCACGTCCGCGCCATGATCGACCGCCCAGTAGACGCCGGCAGCGATGCTGTCGGCCGGGCAGCCGTGTGGGCGGCAGACGCGCACCGGCATAATCGCCGCCTGCGGGACGAGACCGGCGACGCCATAGGCGTCCCAGTCCTGCGCCAGCGTCCCGGTGATGTGAGTGCCGTGACCGTCTTCGTCGTTGGCGTGGGTCGTGTCATCGGTCGCGTCGTAGGGGGAGACGAAATTCGCCTGCGAAAGCTCCGGGGAGCGGCCGAACTCTTTGTAGTCTTCGTAGGCGATGCCGGTATCGAGGACGGCGATCGTGACGCCGGCGGCGAACGACGTGCTCCAGGCCTCGGGCGCCCCGATCAACTTCATGTTCCACTGGAGCGGAAAGAACTCGTCGACGGGGATGCGCGACGGCTGCTTGAGCGGGTTCAGTTCGGCCGACTCAACAGCCGGATCCGCGCGCAGGCGCTCGATCGCCTCCGCTTCCTGACCCGGCGGCAGCGAGAGCGTCGCAAAGCCACCTCGCACAGAAACCCGCTCGACACGAGCGCCCACCTGCAACGCCAGGCGCGCGGACTCCGCGTGCGGGGACTCGCCGCTCAGGCGCACGACCACCTCGCCCGCCGCGTAGTCTGGCAGATCGAGCGCGCCGGGCGAGGCAGCCGTCGTGGGGCCCGCCAGCGCCAGCGCCACCAGCAGGGCGAGCGGAACGATGAGGCGAGAGGCGGCAGGCAGGCTCACGGTCTCTCTAGAGAGGCGCACCGATCTTGCCAAGCAGCCCCTTGATGTACTGCACCTCCCCCAGGTGCTCCGCTGTATGGCCGATGCAGAAGAAGTTGAGCACCTCCGCGCGGCTCATCTCGTCCAGCATCGGATAGACCGGCTTGAAGAACGGCAGCGGGATCATCTGCGCCCCGTCCGCCTCGCTCAGGCTGTCCGCGTACTCCTGCATCGCCTCGCCGACGGCCTCCGCGTAGGCGAAAATCTCGTCGAGATCGAGGCGGATGCGCGCGATCTGGTCGCGATCGAGGCCCGTTCCGTACGGTGGGTTACCCGGCTCCTCGACGGGTAACCGCGGCGCCCAGTTGTCCCGCGTAAAGACGGACTGGCGGCGCGCCAGCAAGCCGTGGATGATCTCGTCTTCGGAACGATAGGCGTGCCAAAGCGCGAAAACGATGTGGTTCGGGTTGGTCTCCGGCTGCCAGTGAAGTTGTTCTTCCGTAAGCCCCTCACAGAGCAGGTGCGGATACCAGTGCCAGAAGTGCAGGTTCTTTCGCAGGTAATCGCCGATGCTCACGCTCCGCCTCGTCTCAAATGACCGAGTATGCGGGCGGATTGTCCGCCAGCGGGTGCGCCCGTGTCAATCCGCTCAGGTGATGGCGGTGCAGCCCGGTGGCAGATCGAGCGGCAGACCACCGATCGCGCGCAGGATCGTCAGAGCGTCGGCGGCATTCACTTTGCCATCGCAGTTCACGTCCGCGAGCCCGAAGCAACCTGCCTCGTACACGCCGGCGAGGTCACCGATGACAGCGAGGCCGTCCGCGGCGGACAGTGTCGAGTCACAGTTCGCATCGCCCGGAGGCGTCAGCGGCGCCAGGCCATCTATCGTCACGGAGCCGTCGGTGACGATGACCTGATCCAGCATGTCGTTGCCGATAGTGTCGGAGAGCGTGGTGACCTCGACGTCGATCAGCGCCGTGGACCCGACCGGGCCGATGGCCTCGAAGACGATCGTCGCGAAGGTGATGTCGCCGCTGAACCCGAGCAGGCTGACGCTGTTCAGGCGCAGGAGTCCTGGTCCGGCGCTGGTGTTGCAGATGGCGATCGCCGTCTGGCAGGAGTGCGGCGTCACCAACGCCTCGTCGAAGAGAACGTCGATGCCAAGGGCGCCGATCGCCTGATCGGAGTGCCCTGAAAGCGTGAGCTCCACCGCACCGCCGGACGCCACCGTGACGTCTTCCGCCAACACTGTCACACCTCCGGCCAGGGCCTCGCGCGCAATCAGAAGGGCCATAGCGCCTGCGATCAGCACAGCGCCGGCGCGCAACATCTGCGTCCTGAGCGGTCCCGCCGTCAAAGTACGCATTCCACTTCAGTAGATCGCACTAACGTCGCCGTAGTTACCGGCCAACGGACAAGATTGGGTTGAGGACACGTTGTCGCCATGCCTTGTGATTGGAGTCACAGCGGCGCAGGGGCCTTCCCCGTTACGGTGTATACGGGCGGCACGTCACAGACGGCCGCACTCACGGAAGGGAGATGACAATGCTCGGCTTCATATCGGAAGAACTGATCCAGACCATCTGTCGCGAGCGCGAGGAAGAGGCCCGTCGGGTTCGCCCGCACACGGAACGGCGGCCAGACCCCGAGCGCATGACCCACGAGTCCGATCAGCGGCGTGCTACTCCACTGTGGAGCGGACTCGCGCTGCGCGACAGCGTACTGCGGGCACGCTGCTAGACCTGCGACTGAATGGCCTTCAGCGTATCGACTGAATCGCTCGCTGCGGCGAGCACACGGCGGCCCGGCTCATAATCGGAGTCTGGGCCGCTCTCTTTGTCTCCGTCTTCTTAATCGTCACGCAACTCGGCGACGCCCTCACTACAGAGATCCGCCTCACCAACAATCCGGAGTCCCGCCCTACTGCGGCTACTTCATGTGTAGCACGGCGGCTTCCCCGGTGACAGCCTGCCGACCGTCACCGAGAGCCGGGCCTTAGGTCACCCGTGTGGGCAACAGCGCTCAGTTGAAGACCATGCCGGTGCGAGTGAGGCGCGCGCGGTTGTGCGGGCCGGGGATAGCCGGGGGCCCAACTCCGGCCGGTGAATCTGCCCGCTTGCTGCACTGGAGGCACGTGTAGTACTCACCGGTGAAGTCAGAGCGGAACTCGAGATCCCCCATGCAGTGCGGGCAGCACCTCAGCACTAGCGCGAGGTCAAGATCCTGACGCGCCCGTGGAGGGAAGTAACGCATGCACACTACTCCTATCTGGCGGACCTTGCGTCGCGGGGCAACGGTGTGCGGCCGGGGTGCGACGTGCGGCCCTCTCAGTGGCCTACGGGGTTAGCTGTCGGGTTAGAGCTGAGAGGTTCACTGCCCTTCCGCTGGTGGCGGATTAACCCCCAATGCGGGCGGTGGGTCCCCCGCTCCTCCGGATGTCCGGAGAATTCGGCCTTTCGTGTAGCTTAGCGGATTATGGAAATCTGTCAATGGAATCGAAGTTAAGGAAACGTTACGGTTGTCGGCCGTTGCTTTGACGCCTACGGCCATGCCCGTTATTCTCCGCTACAGGAGGACAACCCATGAAGTTATCAACATTTTACGGCGGCTCGCCGGAGATCGAGAGCCACGTCCAGGCGGCCGTCGATGCGGAGACCGACGGCTTCGACGGCATCTGGTACGGCCAGATTTTCGGTGCCGAGGTGCTGACGGTGATCGCGATGGCCGGTCAGAAAACGAACCGCATCCAGTTCGGCACGTCCGTCGTCCCGACGTACGTCCGCCACCCAACGATCATGGCGCAACAGGCGCTCACGGTGCAGGCCGCGACCGGTGGCCGCTTCACCCTCGGGCTCGGCCTCTCGCACGCGCCCGTCGTCGAGTCGATGTGGGGGCTCTCCTATGACCGGCCAGCCGTGCACATGCGTGAGTATCTGAACGTCCTTCAGCCGCTTATCACCGATGGAATGGTCTCCTTCAGCGGCGAGATGTTCCGCGTGAACGCGCAGGCGTCCGTGCCCACGCCGGAGCCGCCGCAGGTGATGATCGCGGCGCTGGCGCCCGTGATGCTCAAGATGGCCGGCGAGCGCACCGGCGGCACGATCACCTGGATGGCCGGGCCGAAGACGCTCGAGAGCCACATCGTCCCGCGCCTGACGAAAGCGGCCGAAGGCGCCGGACGCCCTCAGCCGCGCATCGTCTCCGCACTGCCGGTCGCGGTCACCGACGACCCGGACGCGGCTCGTCAGCGGGCCGCCAACCTGTTCGCAATATACGGCACGCTGCCAAACTACCAGCGCGTGCTTGAGAAGGAAGGCGCCAGCGGACCGAAGGACGTCGCCATCGTCGGCAACGAGGGGCAGGTGGAGCAGCAGATCCGCGACCTGGCGTCTGCCGGCGCGACCGAGTTCGTCACCGCGGCGTTCCCCACGGACGACGACGCCAAGGCGTCGCTCGATCGCACCAAGGCTCTGGTCAAGAGCCTCGTCGGAAAGATATAGTACACGCCGACTCGTCCCGATGTCTCCCGCTATCGAATGACGCTAACTGCAGATTGGTTCCGCACCATGGCCGCTTTGAGGTTGACGACACCAACGAGAGCGGACGAGACTGCACGTTACCCCAACGGCTTGACTAACGAATGAGCGCAGCACTCGACCCCGCCGACTTTCGCGACGCGATGGCGCGCTTCGTCAGCGGCGTCACCGTGGTGACGACGCGCGATAGCAACGGCAATGCCGTCGGCTTCACGGCCAGTGCCTTCAGCTCGCTGTCGCTAAACCCGCCGCTGCTGCTCGTCTGCCTGCAGAAGGACGCCGACTGCCACGCGGCGTTCATGGAGGCCGAGCAGTTCGGCGTCAGCATCCTGGCTCAGGGCCAGTCGGCGATCGCGGTGCGCTTCGCGACGAAGGCGATCGACAAGTGGGACGGCACGCGCTCCGTGCCGGGACGGGCGACCGGAATCCCGCTGATCGACGGCGCCGCCGCACGCCTGGAGTGCCGCACTCACTCGCGGGCTGACGGCGGCGACCACACGATCCTGATCGGCGAGGTGCTGACCGCGGACGCGAACGGCAACGAGCCGCTGCTTCACTTCAACCGCTCGTTCGGGCGCTTCGTGGAAGACGACGGCGCGTGATCAAGCTCGTGTACTGCCTGCGGCGCCTGCCCGAGCTTTCGCGTGAGGAGTTCCAACGCTACTGGCGCGAGAACCACGCACCGCTGGTGAAGAAGCACTCGGAGACGTTGCGGATCCGCCGCTATGTGCAGGTGCATACGCGCGACGACCCCGTGACCGAGGCGCTGCGTGCCAGGCGGCCCGGGCCCGAGCCCTACGACGGCGTCGCCGAGCTCTGGTTCGACAGCGCTGAAGACATGATGGCGGGCGGCACAACGCCGGAGGGCCGACAGGCCGGCCGCGAGCTGCTGGAAGACGAGAAGCGCTTCATCGACATCTCGCAGTCGCCAATCTGGATCGCCGCTGAGAACCTGGTCGTCGAGTAGGCACACCCACACGCCGAGA
This sequence comes from Chloroflexota bacterium, assembly GCA_022560365.1. Taxonomy (GTDB): domain Bacteria; phylum Chloroflexota; class Dehalococcoidia; order SM23-28-2; family RBG-16-64-32; genus CF-162. Next base: position 5,449 of record JADFTG010000035.1, read on the forward strand.
GCCCCCCGAAGCTCGGGCTCTCTCTAGTTGACCGTTTCCCGCGCTCTGTCGCCTGAACTTGACCGTGGGAGGCGTCAGGTACGAGGCTATCTGCGGGAGCGGATAGGCCCCGGTGGGTCTCCCGGTCTTCAAAACCGGTGTGTCCGTCGTTTGGCGGACAGGTGGGTTCGACTCCCATGCACTCCCGCCACTCTCCCCAGGCGCCTGTGCGCCATTCAGTCGTCCTTTACTCATGGGTGCTTCGCCAACCTCGCGAATACTCTGGTCTAGGCAATTTTCCGCGCTCGCCGTCCGGGCCCGAAAGCCTGATTGACATCAACCCGCACCGAACCGCAGTGTCGAGACTTGCGATGAGAGTCCTTTCGGCACGTGTTGACTTGCGCTATGGGAACGCTATAGTTGTGCGCATCGGACAGGCCCAACACACCCCGCCAGGGGCAAGGAGGAGCAATGGAAGGCTATTGTCTCAAGTGCCGGACCAAGCGCGAAATCCAGAACCCGGTATCGGTCACACTGAAGAACGGCCGCCCCGCGACGCAGGGCACATGCCCCGTCTGTGGCACCAAGATGACCCGCATCGGTAAGTCTTCCTAAACCACTCAGCAACAAGAGAGTCGCGCCACCCGGCGGGGGCTAACTCGTTCCCGTCGGCGATGCGCTCGATCCCGGAGGGAAGCCTCTCGCCAATACTGCCGTTCAGGCAACTTCCCGTCCTCACCGCAATGATTGTGGCGACGGACTGGCTGATCTGTTCAGAACTGTGCCGACTGTAGCGGGTCGTCCACCTGAGTCGGCATTGACTCCTGTAGTAATATTGCGGAGCCAGTTCGTATCCACCTGAGATTCGAATTGGTTCAGAGAAGCGCCCGTTGTAAGGAGGTATCTGGTGGCTATACGACTAGGCGACAAGGCCCCTGACTTCACACAGGATTCGACGGAAGGGACGATCAAGTTCCACGACTGGATTGGCGACAGCTGGGCAGTCTTATTCTCACACCCCGCTGACTTCACGCCGGTGTGCACTACCGAACTGGGACAGGTGGCGCATCTCAAGCCGGAGTTCGACAAGCGCAACGTGAAGGTGATCGCCCTCAGCGTGGATCCCGTCGAGTCGCACAAACGCTGGGCGAGCGATATCGAAGAGACCCAGGGTGCGGCGCTCAACTTTCCCCTTCTGGCAGACGGGGACCGTAAGGTGTCTGAGCTCTACGACATGATTCACCCGAACGCCGAGGCGACGGCGACCGTACGCTCCGTGTTCATCATCGATCCGAAGAAGACGGTGCGTCTAATGCTGACTTATCCGGCACCGACCGGACGTGACTTCGGCGAAATTTTGCGGGTCATCGACTCGCTGCAGCTCACGGAGTACGAGAAAGTGGCGACCCCCGCGAACTGGAAGGATGGCGATGACGTTGTCATCCTGCCTTCCATCTCCAACGAGGAGGCCGACAAGCTCTTCCCCAAAGGCTACAAAGAGCTGAAGCCGTACTTGCGTATGACGCCCCAACCCAACAAGTAGCCCAGCAGCTGGCAGGCCATACTGGAGGATATTCCATCACCTGCCTTGCCATGCCCCAAGAAAGGAACTCCGAGATGCCAGTCCTGCCCGAACTGCTCGCCGCCAACGAACGATACGCCGCTGGCTTTACGAAGGGCGACCTGCCGATGCCCCCTGGCCGTCACGTCTCCGTCCTGGTATGCATGGACGCCCGCCTTCACCCTGAGAAGTTCCTCGGCCTGGACGAGGGCGACGCGCATGTCATCCGGAACGCCGGCGGCCGCGCCAGCGACGACGCCCTGCGGTCGCTCATCATCTCGTACAAGCTACTCGGGACGCGCGAGTTCATCGTAATCCACCACACGGACTGCGGCATGCTGACGTTCACGAACGACCAGCTGCGGGATATCCTGCGCAACGACCTGAACGCCGACGCTTCGGCGATAGACTTCCTGCCCTTCTCGGACCTGGACGAGAGCGTGCGTGAGGACGTGCAGGCGATCCGCTCGTCGCCGCTGATAACGGACGACATCTCAGTCAGCGGGTTCGTGTTCGACGTGAAGACGGGCCGTCTGCGCGAGGTGCGTTGAAGCCCGCCCCCGCCTCCTGAAGCGCAACTTCACTTAGACAAGTGAGCCTGAGGAAAAGACGGTTGCAAAATGATAATTGCGAACGTGCGAGTTCAGCTAGAGCGTGAACTCGGTTACGGGCTTGAAGAGAGGTCCTGGCGCTTTCTGATTGAGAAGCTCCATGTGGCAGACCATCTCTATCACGGCTTGAGTCTCTCAGCGCTGGCGGACCGCGCGCGAGAGATCAAGCTTCGCGAGATCTGTCTCGCTCTCCCCGATACAAAGGAAGGGATCGCCTGGAAGCACCCCGTCTTTCGCGTCCGCGAGAAGATGTTCTGCGGGTACGAGGAACTAGACGGCAAGATGACGGTGGGCTTAAAGCTCGAAGTGCCCCATGCCGACCTTCTCGCACAGGATCCACGCGTTGTGCGCTCACAATACTTTGGCAAGCACGCGAAGTGGGTCTCGATCGACGCGGCCAGCATCGACGATTGGGATGACATCGCGAACCTGATAATGGAGAGCTACCTGCTCAGCGCCCCGAAGCAAACGCTGGGTAAGGAATGAGCATGCTCGGCGCTGGCCAAAGGTTGATTGGAGAGCGAAGAGCGCTGGAACGCCGCCCTACGGGTTGAATTTCTCGTGACGTAGGAACTCGATCTGTTCGGCTCCTTCTTCCTCCTTCGTACGACGACTCGATCTGAACGGTCGAGAAGTAGAAGCCGTACTTCTCCTTCAGCATCTGAGTGATGCGGTCGAGCAGATCCGGGTTGGCCTCACCACTCTTCAGCACGTGCGCCGAGAAAATATTCCGGCCGGAGGCAATGCTCCAAGCGTGCATGTGGTGCGTACGGACGACGCCCGGAAGCTGGTCGATGTCGCGCTTGATCGCGAGAAGATCCGTTCCTCGCGGCCACTCTCGCCGATCTCGGGTCACAGCCGAGGGAAACCGACCGGCGGAACTCGCCCCGACGAGCCATTTCGGCGTTGACGCCGTCCACGCACGGCTTACAATTAACGAAACGCCAACGCGCTTTATCATATGACCACGATTCTCCACACCGCCGACGTTCACCTGGACCGTGCCTATAGCGGCGCCGGCATGAGCCCCGCCATCGCCTCCGCCCGCCGCGAGGAGCTGCGCGACGCCTTCCGGCGCTTCATCGACCTGGCGCTGGAGACCGGCGCCGACGCCGTCACTGTCGGCGGCGACCTCTACGAGCACGAGCGCGTC
>JADFTG010000036.1 GCA_022560365.1 Chloroflexota bacterium
GCAGCCACCGGCTCGCGGAAGTAGTCGTGGCCGCCGTCCCACCATTCGAACGCGCCCCAGAGCTCCCGCCATAAGCGCCCGTTTCGCTTGTCAGCCGGCGGTTCGTCCGCCAGCAACGCATCGAGCGCATCTACTGCTGCGAGGGAATGGCCGAAGACGTCGTGATGGTGCTCCTTCGGTTGCTCCACACCGCGAGTCACATCCATCTCCGGCAGCACGGCCGAGAGCAGCCCCAACTCGTCGATCAGGCGCATGCCTCGACCCGCCCGAGGCGCCGCCAACATCCGCATCAGCTCGTCGCGCTGCCGTTCCGGCGCAGCCTCCACCACTCGCGCCGCGTGCCGGGAGATCATCTCCCGCGTCGACGTCTCGATTGCGAAGCCCAACTGCGCGGCGATGCGCGCACCCCGCAGCGGGCGCAGCCGGTCCTCCCGCAGCGCCTCTTCGCTCGTCGCGCGAACGAGGCCGGCTTCAAGATCCGCGAGGCCGCCGGTCGGGTCGATCACTTCGGCGGCGCCGGCGGCCACTTCCGACAGTGGCGCGCCCAACGCATCGATCGTATAGTCGCGCCGGCGCAGGTCGTCCTCAATCGACCCCGACACAGGCGTCAGGTCGATCGTGACGTCGCCGTCCGGCAGCACGATGCGAGCGTGCCCCCGGCCTTTATCGAGCGCGACGAAGTGGCCGCCAAGCTCGCCCGCGAGCGCCTGGCCGTGGGCGAGCGAGTCGCCCGCAACGGCTACGTCCAGGTCGCGCGCGGGCAGTCCGAGAAGCGCGTCCCGAAGGAAGCCGCCGGTTGCGTAGGCAGGCGCGCCGCGCGCGTCGAAGAACGCCGTTAGCCGCTCGATTAGCTGGCGCCGTTCGGGGGCGATCGTGATCCGCCGCATGACGCCTCGGGTCTAGCGGGGCGTGGCCTCGCGGCTAATGCTCTCGCCCGGCTCCACCTTCTGCAGCTCGTCCAGGCTGTCGAGGTGATCGATGTAGAGCGTGCCGTTGAGGTGGTCGATCTCGTGCTCCAACACCTGCGCCAGCAACGTGTCCCGCGCCTTAATCCGCACCTTTTTTCCCTCGCGGCTCAGCCCCTTCGCCACAACGAGGCGGTGCCGCACAAGTTCAGCGTGATAACCGGGCACGGAGAGGCAACCTTCGTCCACCTGCCGCTCGCCGGCGACCTTCACGATCTCCGGGTTGATCAGCGCGAACGGCTCCTCATCCGGGATACCGATGACGATGACCCGCAGCGAGACGCCGATCTGGGGCGCCGCCAGGCCAATGCCTCGGGCCGCGCCCATGCTCTCGATCATGTCGTCGATCAGCTGCTGCAGTTTAGGGTCGCGCTGGGGTGTGTTGGGCACACGCTTCGCCTTCTGGCGCAGCACGGGCTCCGGCAGGTAACGGATAGGATGGACGGTCACATATTGCTCCAGGAAACATTCTAGCGCAGCCTTGCCGCCGCCAGTCCCGCCCGCCATCATGTAGCCGATGATCGCGCGCGGGACGCTTCTTTCGTTTGGACTGTGGATCGTCCTCCTCGCCTTCGTCCGCGTCGCCGTCATCCCTCCCGAGTCGTGCGGCGTCGAGAGCGAGGAGCGCATCGCGGAAGCCGCCGTGGCTGCCGCCGCCTGGATGACCCGCAACCAGAACGCTGACGGCACCTACGTCTACCTCTACTACAACGAAAGCGACACGTCCCCGATCGCCTATAACGAGGTGCGTCACGCCGGAGTCACAATGTCGCTCTACCAGGCCGCCGGCCGCCTTGGCGACCGCGAGGCGCTCGCCACCGCCGACAACGCCCTCGCGTGGATGGAGGAAAACCTCGTCCGTCACGACGACTGGGCCGCGCTCGCCTCAGAAGGACGAGCGGATCGGCCCGCTCTGGGCGCCTCCGCACTGATGGTCGTCTCGATGGCCGAACGCCGGCTGGCGACGGCCGACACGCAATACGACGACCTGATGCGCGAGGTCGGACGCTACCTGACGGCGCTCCAGCGAGACGACGGCGGCTTCCACGTCGCCTGGCAGATCGACATCGATGCTCCCGACACGGTGGGCAGATCCCGCTTCTATCCAGGCGAAGCGCTGTGGGCGCTGGCGCTCCTGCACGAGGCGTTTCCCGGCGAAGGCTGGGACTCTCACGCCCGCGACGCCCTCCAATTCGTCACGACGCTGCGCGACGACGTGGAGGACGTCGACTTCCCACCGCTGGCCGACCAGTGGACCGCCTACGGCCTCGCCGAGATGGTCGAGTGGGGCCTCACAGACCAGCAGATCGATTACGCGCGAGATCTCGCCGGGCGCTTCGGCCTCCTCGTCCGTACGGCGAGTCAGCGCGAGGGCAGCTGGTACGGTAGCCTCGTGCGCGGCGAAGACGCCCGCGCATCCGGAGTCGGGACTTGGGCCGAGGGCCTGGCCGGCCTCTGGCGCGTCGCCGCCAACGACGACCGGCTGGCCGACATCAAGAACAAGACAGAGGAGCGGCTGCACTGCATCGCCGGGATCCTCGCCGACCGCCAGTTCGACGCCGAAGAGGCGGCAGGCTACGGTACGCCCGGTCTCGTCGAGGGCGCCTGGTTCCACGAGGGCGAGACCCGCATGGACGACCAACAGCACGCCTTCTCCGGCATCACCTACGCGCTCGACGCCCTGGCCGAGCACAAGATGCGCGAACCGGAGGAGACGCTCGAATGACCGATATCCTGCGCGCCGCCGTCGGCATTTTCGCAACGCTGGCGCCGTTCGGCCTGATCCCCGCTTTCCTGGCGGCCTCTCGTGATGCCCGCGAGGAGAACGCCCGCGCCGGCCGGACGCTGCCCCTCGCGGGCATCACCGCACTGGTCGTCCTGCTCGTCGCGGTGCTCCTGGCCGATCCGTTCCTCGACTTCCTCGATGTCTCGGCAGAGAACTTCCAGGCCGCCGCCGCCGTCATCATGCTGCCGCTGGCGGCGCGACTGCTCTGGTCCGGCCATTCCCTCGGCCTCAGCGACGTGGCGACAAGCCGGCCCTGGCTCCTGCCGCTGGCAATTCCCGGTCTTGCCGGCCCCGCATCACTCGGCGCCGTCGTCGCCTACAGCGGCCGCTACGGCGAGGCCGACGCCGCAATCGCTGTCGCGATCGCGATCATGGCCGCGAGCGCGCTGCTCTACGCCGCCGGCTTCTTGCAGCGCGCACTTGGCGAGCGAGCGATCGGCGTCCTCGGGCGGCTCTCCGGCGCCCTGATCGTCGCCATCGCCGTCGAGCTGGCGGTCGACGGCGTGCGCAGCGTCTGATTCAGACGTCCGCGATCGCCTTCAGCAGCAACCGGGCGCCGAGCACGACGGTCGCCGACGCCAGCAGGATCACCACGGAGCGACCCTTGATCCGTGGTGCCAGGTACGCGCCCAGCTGCGCGCCAAGTACCGCACCAAGGGCCAGCGCTGCGATCTTGGCCGCATCTTCGCCGCCCAGGGTGCCGGTCGCCAGGTGTATGGCGGACGCGCCACCGGACATGAACATCAACACGAAGAGCGACGTCGCCACCGCGAATTGAACCGGGATGTGCAGCAGCATAATCATCGCTGGCACGTGAATAACCCCGCCGCCAATGCCGAACAGGCTGGAGACGACGCCGATCCCCAGGCTCAACGTCAGGCCCTGCCAGACCCTGTAGGCGTAGACGTAACGCCTGCCCTCGGCGTCAGTAACGATGCGCCGGATGATGCCGCTGCCGCGCAGCGGCTCGCGGACGGCCAGCGGACGGCCCCAGACTGATACCGCAGCCACACCCATCAGCATCACACCGAACAACCCCGTGAAAAGCCTCTCCGGCACGAACTGCACCAGCATCGCACCGGCCACGACACCGGGCGCAGAGGCAGCGGCGAAGAGAAGCCCCGTCGTGTAGTCGATCCGGCGCTGGCGCGCGTAACCCGCTGTTCCGGAGACCGCGCTCAAGAAGACGACGCCGAGCGAAACGGCCGTCACCTCTTCCGGCTCGAAGTCCGGGTAGAGGATCAGCAGCGCCGGCACGAGCACGAAGCCACCGCCCGCGCCGACTACGGTCCCGTACGTCCCGATTCCGAGGCCAAGCAGCACCAGCCCGGCCAGCTCAAGCACCGGGCGCACCTGCTCGACGTGAAACTTCGCGGGCCATCAACACGTATCCGGGCTGATGATACTTCCTTGCACCGCTTGAGATACGCGCCTATTCTGGAATGCAGGCTGCGCGATCAGCCCACCAATTATGGAGACTCCGGCCTCCGCTGACCCCGGCTCGTCCTCCCTCATAGACCGTCTCGCCGCGCGCCTGCACGTCTCACCGGAGTTCCTCAAGTTCCTCCTCGTCGGCAGCATCGCCTTCCTCATCGCTCAGGCCGCGCTCCTGCTCCTCTACGACGTTCTCCAGATCCTCCCGGCCCACGACCGCAACTTCGACTTCGGCCTCTTCACGCACCCGGACATCCGCCTTCTGCTGGCTTCGGTGTTGGCCGTCCAGGTGGCGATCATGTTTAAGTTCTACGCACTCGAAAACTGGACGTTCCGCGACCGGCCGCGCCGCGGCTGGGGCCTTGCGCGTTTCCTGCAGTTCAACGCCAGCTGCATCGTCAGCCCGATCATTGTCGTCACCACGGTGAACGTCCTGACGCCCGTCTTCGGGATCAGCCCCTACCTCTCGAACACCGCCGGCACACTCCTCGGCTTCCTCGCCAACTGGGCGTTTAGCGCCTACCTCATCTGGCCTCTCGCCCGCTCCGAAGCGAGCACTGCCTGATGGGCGAAGCCCAGTACGGCAGGTCCGCAGGCGCCTCCAGGCGAGTCCCGGAGGACCAGGACCCCGGCGGCTTCCGGCTCTCCGACATCAACGTTCCGCACCTGATCGAGTCGGGCCGGCCCACGATCGTCGGCTGGTGCGTTCTGTTCGCCGTCGTCACCTTCGGACTGCTCTGGTTCCTCGGCCCGAAGGACACCATCTACTCGTTTCAGGTCAGCCAGGCGAACAACCTCCTCCACGGCCACCTGGACATGGACCCGCAGTACACCAAAAACTACGGCGTCCTGGAGCGCGTCCTCTACGACGGAGAGGGCTTCTGTTTCCCACCCGGTGACCCGGACGCGGCGCTGGTATCGGACGCCCGCTTCTCGGAAGACTGCAAGACGTACATGCAGCACTCGCTCGGCCCGGCGTTCATCGTCCTGCCGGGCGTCCTCCTCTTCGGCGTCGACCTGAACCAGACACTCGTCTCCGTAATCTTCGCCGCGATGATGGCGCCAATCGTCTTTCTCGTTGCGTGCGGCCTCTCGAAGAGCACCGAGGCACGCGTCTGGCTGACGGTGCTCATGGTCTTCGGCACGATCTTCTTCTGGGTGGGCGCGAACGGCGGCGTCTGGTTCTTCGCGCACACGACGGCGACGTTCTTCCTGTTCGGGGCGATCTACTTCACCGTCACGAGACCGAACCCGCTATTTGCGGGGGCGCTGCTGGGCGCCGCGTTCATGAGCCGGCCGACGGTGGCGATGACCGGTCTCTTCTTCGTGATCATGTTCGCGCATCTCTGGCTGCGTCCGCCCGAGGGTGGCAAGTCACTGCTGGCGCGCATCAACTGGGAGCCGGTGAGCGCCTTCTTCGCCGGTGTGTCGCCCTTCGTCCTGGCGACGATGGCGATCAACTACGCGCGCTTCGATAATCCGGTGGAGACAGGCTATAACTACGGCGAGCAGCTTCACCAGAACCACCTGGCCTACGTCTACACGGACGGCACGTTCCACCCCGGCTACGTCGAACGCCATCCGCCCGTCGTGTTCGAGCAGATGCCGATCTTCCGGGACACCGCTCCCTATATCTTGCCGTCCTGGGCGGGGATGGCGATGTGGGCGACGACGCCAGCGTTCCTCTACGCCCTCTTCGCCGGCATTAAGGAGCGTATAGTCCTCATCATCGGCGGCGTGGCGGTCGGCCTCGCCGCGGCCATCATCCTCTCGCGCGGCGTCGTTCGCGCCTGGGACTGGGGCTGGGCGACGGCGGAGATACCGCTGGGCATCCACCTGCTGCCGTTCTGGGTCATGATCGTCGCGGCCGTGGCCTACTCGCTCATCAACCGTGACCGCCTGATCGTGGCTTGCTGGGCGGCGATCATTCCGACGGCGTTCTTGATCTTTAACTTCGCAGCCACCGGCTGGGCCCAGTTTGGGTACCGTTACGGGCTGGACTTCACGCCCTTTCTCTGGCTTCTTGTCGCCAGGGCAATCGGAGATGAGATCAAGTGGCACCACAGGGCGCTGATCACAATCGGTGTTCTCATAAACTTGATGGGCCTGCTCTGGATCTATCAGCTTGGCGATCCGAACGCTGCTCTCGGAGGCTTCCTCCGGGACATCCTGAACACGCTGGGCGACGATCCGTCCCGCTGGAGTTGGGTGACTTTCTAGTCTTCTTTACTACGCTGGCCAGCGCGCAGCACGCCAATCAGCACTGCCGCCACGATCAAGTTGAGGCCGGACACGACGAGCGTCTGCGCCACGGCACCCCACCCCAGCGCCAGACCGATCGGAGCGTCGGCCACCCATCGCCAGAGGAGGTATGCGTCCAGCCCAACCCCGGCGATCAGCGACACCACACCGGCCAGCAGGAAGTAGTCACCGACCGGGATCGATTCGTCCCGCAGCATATTGACGACGCGCCCCGAGTGAGCGACGGCCCGCCGCCAGGCCAGCCACTTCGTCGCGATGCCCAGCGTTAGAAAGGCCACGCCGCCGGGCACGAGGATGCCGCCGGCAAACACCGGCTGCCAGCTCACGGAACCGACGTCCACACCCTCGCTGAACACCACACCGGTGGCGAGCGACAGGATGCCGAGGACGATCGCGATGAGCCCCGGATAGATGAAGATGAGGTCCGCGCTCTCCAGAATGATGAAGCGCGCGATCGCCCAGCCGTGCGTCAGGCCACGCAGCTTGCTCGGCTCGCGCCGGACACCGTACGGCACCGGCACCTCCGCGACGCGCATCCTGTTGCGGCCGGCGCGCAGGCAGATCTCTGACTCCAGTTCGAAGCCCGCCGCCGCCGGCGACATCGTCTCCCAGGCTTCGCGCGTGAACGACCGGAGACCGGAGAGCACGTCGCCGAAGCTCCGACGCGTGATCATGCTGATCAGCGCACTGAACAGCGGGTTGCCGATGCGCCGGTGCAGCCACGGCATCGCCTGGCGCTCCATCTCGCCCTCGAGCCGGTTGCCGATCACCATGTCGTAGCCGTCCTCCAACGGCCGGACAACGGGATCGAGATCGCTCAGGTCGTACGTCCCGTCCCCGTCCGACATCACGATGAAGCGACCGCGCGATTCGCGGACTCCCGTGCGGAAGGCGTTGCCTTTGCCCCGCCGCAGCTCGGCGATCACGCGGGCACCGGCCGACCGCGCCGCTTCGGCCGTCCCGTCCGTCGAAGCGTTGTCGACGACGAGGACCTCACCGGTAAAGCTTGATCCACTTAGCCACGTACGCGCCTTCGTAACGCACTCGCCAACCGAGGTCTCCTCATTGAGACAAGGGATGATCACCGAGACGTCGAGCGGACCGTCGGCGCTGGCCTGCGCGGGCTCTTCGGCTGTCTTCATCGGCCTCATTGTAGCGCCCGGCCGCACTCGGCCGGAACGAACGCTGGAAGCGGCTCTGCCGCCACGGTGAACTTTGGGTTAAACGCGCCTGAACCGCTGTCCAGCCTATAGGTGGAGACGCCACCCGCTCTCTTGCGTCGGCAACGGTTCGCCTCCAGGCGTCGTCGTATGAGGTGGCAGGGGCTTCGCCTCGAATCCCTGATATCACTTATGCAAGCATTCGGAGTAACAGTAGAGGACGGCTTCGTCCCCGGCGTGAGACGCCCCGATGAGGCACCTGAGTCGCCGGAATCGCCCGGCGGCGCTAACGCCTTCTTCCTCAACGTCCTCGTCCTGGTGACATTCGTCGCCGGGGCAGCGCTCGTCGTGTACGGCGGCGTGCTCGCGACCGACGGGCTGAACTGGGAGCTCGTCGCGGCACTGGCCGTACTCGCTGTCCTTGCCGAACGCACCGACATGAGCCTCTACGGCGACAGCCGCGTCTCACTGGCGATCGTACCGATCTTCGCCACCGTCGTCGGCGCCGGGATGCCAGGCCTCGCCATCGTCGTACCGCTGGCCATCCTCGCCTCGGCCTACGGGAGGCCGCTCCGCAAGACCGCCTTCAACTTCGGAGCGCTGATGCTGGCCGCAGCGGCCGCAGCCCTCGTGATGCCCACGACCTACAACACCAACGCAACGCTGGAATGGCCCCAGATACTGCTTCCCGCTACGATCGCCGGCTTCATCAACTTCGCCGTGAACACGCTGCTCGTCGCAGCCGCGATCGGCCTTAGCAGCCGCTCTTCGCTGCCAAAGGTCTGGCGAATGACTTCCGGCCCCAGGCTGCTACCGCCCATACCCAGGAGCACAACGTGGCGGAAACCGGCGTCCCGCACTTCCCTTGCCAGTTCCTGCAAAACCGGGACCTGTTCGCACATGACATCGGTAACCGTCAGCCAGCCCAACCGGTTGGCGATCTCCGTCGGGTCCGGCTTCCACACCGTATGGTCGCCCCACCAGATTCGGGCGATCACTTCCCGCTTCTGCAAATCGGCCAGGCCGGCCTCCACGTCCTCAAGGTATTGCCCCAGACACATGCCGGGGTGCTGGTGCCCCCTGGCCAACAGGCGGGCCTGCTTGTCATCGATATTGGCCAGCAACTTCTCAAAAGACT
>JADFTG010000323.1 GCA_022560365.1 Chloroflexota bacterium
ACCATCAGCCCGGTCGTAGCTCCTGACGGGCAGGCCGGCGATCTCTTTCGGTTCGAGCGTCGGCAAGAGCTGCTCGATGCGGTCCCGTTCGGCCGGCGTCATCGTAATGTCGTCCCGATCGTAGTAGTGCGCGCCGACCTTCCTGAACAGCTCGTCGATGATCGCCGCCAGATCCTTGCCTTTGCGGGCCATCAAGTCGAGCATGTAGAGGCTGGAGAGCACGCCGTCGCGTTCCGGCAGGTGGCCGCGGAAGGCGAAGCCGCCGGACTCCTCACCCGCCATCAGGGCGTCGGTCTCGCGCATCTTGGGGCCGAGGAACTTGAAGCCGACGGACGTCTCGTGCACCGGGACGTCGTACAGCTCGCCCAGCTTTTTCACCATGCTGGTCGTCGTGATCGATTTGACCAGCGGCCCGCGGTCGCCGCGGACCTCCAGCAGGTAGTACGCTAGGAGCGCATGCGTCTGGAGCTGGTTCACGAAGTCGCCGTTAGCGTCGAGGACGCCGATGCGGTCGGCGTCGCCGTCGGTGCAGAGGGCGATCTGAGCGCCGTAGTCCTTGACCGCGGCTGCGGTAATCTCGAGGTTGCGGGGGATCGGTTCGGGGTTGTGCATGCCGGGGAACGCCGGATTGTGCTCGCTTCTGATCTCGCGTACCTGCGTCTCGCCGCCGCCTACGAGCTCCGGGAGGTAGCCGGCGCCCGTGCCGTGCATCGGGTCGACGACGACGCTCAGGCCGGCGTTCCGGATCGTCTCCAGGTCGAGCAGGCGGCCCAGGTGCTCGATGTAGGCTGGCTTCGGGTCGAACTTCTCGACGAGCCCGCGTGAGATCGCGTCGTCGAGAGGAAGGCGGGGCACGTCCTTGCCGTAGCTTTCGCCAATGCGCGCCTCGATCTGCGACAGCACCTCAGGTGGTGCGGCGCCCGCGTATTCCGTGCGCACCTTGAAGCCGGAATACTCCGCCGGGTTGTGGCTCGAAGTGATGACGACGGACCCGGCGGCCTCGTCCCGGACGATCTCGTAGCCGATGACAGGCGTTGGCGCCGGTGCCGAAGCGAGACGGACCTTGATCTCGTTGGCCGCGAAGACCTCGGCGACCGCCGCCGCGAACGCCTCCGACTGAAAGCGCGTGTCGTAGCCAACGATCATGCCGCGAGAGGCGAGGCCTGTGCTTTTGATGTAGTCGGCCGTGCCCTGCGCGCAGTAGCGGACGTTGGCGAAGGTGAACTCGTCGGCGATGATCGCCCGCCAACCGTCGGTGCCAAACTTGATGGGAGAGTCTTTCACGCAGCCAACATCTGACAACAGGCGCCGCTTACGTTCCAGAGCGCGGGGCTGAATCTCGTTGACAACGCCCGATGCTCAACCGCGGCCGGCCGCCAGTTCCCTTTCCGCCTCGGAGATGTCCTTGATGCTGTCGACGGGCCGCCAGTAGGCCTCGCTCTTGAAGCCGAAGAGCTTTCCCTCGTCGGCCAGGGCGGGGAACGTCTCGGTCTCGTGGTCGCCCTTGTCCGGAAGTAGCGTGAAGAACGAGCGTGAGAGCACGTAGATTCCGGCGTTGATCCAGTAGGGCAGCACCGGCTTCTCGCGGAACGACGTGATCCGGCCATCGTCGTTAACGCCGACGACGCCGTACGGGCTCTTCAGAGGCGTCAGCATGACCGAGGCGATCGCAGCCCGCGCGCCGTGGGACGCGATCATGTCGGCGAGCGTCTGGTCGGTCAGGATATCGCCGTTGCAGGCGATGATCGTCTCCTCGCCCTCCGCTACAAGCGCGAACCCTTGCTTGAGGGCGCCGCCGCGGCCGAAGACGTCCAGCAAGGGCAGATCGATTCGCATCTCCGGGTTCGGCACGCCGACGAGCACGACGGTCCCGGCCAGGTCACGCGCGTAGAAGGCCTGCTTGTAGGTCTCCGACGTGCCGACGGCATCGATAGCCACATCCACGCCGTTGCCGCCCGTGAGCTCCCGGATTGCCTCGACCGGGTCGGTGTTCGAGGCATTGATGGTGTGGGTGGCGCCGAACTCCCTTGCCCACTCGAGTTTCCGGTCATCGAGATCGACGGCGATGATGGTGTGTGCGCCTCCAAGCTTCGAGCCGGCGATAGCGGCGTCGCCGACGCCACCGCAGCCGATCACCGCCACCG
>JADFTG010000037.1 GCA_022560365.1 Chloroflexota bacterium
GGTCCTCTTCGTCGTGATCAAGTTCGTCAACGAGTCGAGTAACTTGAGTTACGGCTTCTTTATCGGCATCATCCTGGTGTTGGCGCTGGCCGCGGGTGGTTTTCTGCTTTTCCAGGAGGAACAGCAGGGCGGAGGCGCAGCAGAAGACACCGGACCGGCTGGAGGCGGCGGAGCGGGACCGGCTGGAGGCGGCGGCGCAGGACCGGCTGGAAGCGGCGGCGACGCGGGCCCGGCTGGCGGAGGAGGAGCAAACGCCGGTCCATCGATGTAGCGTCCGCCGGCGGCGGATCCAGAACTGGCAAACGAAACCTGCCACTTCGCAATCGTGCGAGTGGCAGGTTGTTTTTTGAGGAGGACTCTAATGACGAGCGATCTCATCCTCTCCCGCCTCCGCCGCCTGATCATGCTGGACACGACCGTGTTTCCGGAAGTGCGGACGACCGCAGCTTCACGCTGATCGTGGCCGGGCGCCGCGGTCGTGCTAGGCGGACGCCTCGTCGCCTGTCGGCACTTCGCTGATCTCACCGTCGGTGATGCGGAACGCGCGCACCACCGGGTCGTCCTGATCCACCAGCGATACCAGCACGTAGTACGGGTCCGGCCAGTTGCCCGCCAGGCGCACGTCCGTGGGCGACGGGTAGGCCTCGCTACGCGTGTGTGAGTGGTAGACGGCCAGGAAGTCCCAGCCGTTGTCGTCGCAGTCTTGCAGGAAGCGCAGCAGCTCGCGGTCGTCCACCCGGTAGCGGAACTCGCTGTCCTCGGAGTTAGTCGCGCGAATGACCTTCACGGGCTTCCCGCCGACGCCGGCCAGCAGCCCGCAGCATTCCTTGGGAAACTGCTCGCGCGCGTGGGCGATCATCTGCCCCCGGACGTCATCACCGAGCGGCAGCATCAGTCGGCGATCGGGCCCACGTAGCTGGCGTCGATGTGCGCGCCTGAGCCCTCGTCGAAGCCAAAGACGCCGCTGACCCGCACTCTGCGGCCGACGAGGGCATCGAGCGGGTCCCCGCCCGTATACCGCCGGATGATGACCGCGAAGTCCCCTTCGTCGACATCGACCAACTTGTAGCGGTCGTGCTCCTCACTGAAGCCGAGCACACCCACGGTCGTCACGGGCTTGCCCTCGAAGCGGCTCGGCCCGGCGGTTAAATCGTGCACGGAGACCTGCTGCACTGAGGCGAGCGACTCGCCGCCGTGCTTCAGGAGAAACGTTGCGGAGAGCACGAACACGGCAAGCGCCGTGATCACAGCGTACATCAGCGTGCGGCCCATCAGAAACGCTCCGCTACCACCAGATCGTACCCTGCGTCTCTTCGGGCGTCTCGTCGTAGTCTCGGCTCCAGAGCTCGGTCGAGAGGTACTTCCAGCCGCCGTCGGCGAGGAGCGCCACGACGTTGCCACTCTCCAGTCGCTCGGCCGCGCGAACGGCTACCTTGAGCACGGCGCCGGAGGAGATGCCGGCGAAGATCGCTTCCTTCTGCATCAGCTCTTTCGTCATGTGAAACGAGGACACTGAATCGACTACGATGCGGCCGTCCAGGACGGACTCATCGAGCACGGGCGGGATGAACCCTTCTTCGAGCGCGCGCAGCCCCTGCACCAGGTCGCCCGGGTGCGGCACGGCGGCGACGACCTTGACGTCGCTGAGGTGGTCCTTGAGGTAGCGCCCGACGCCGGTGAGGGTGCCGCCCGTGCCGAGACCGGCAACGAAAACGCTGATGTCGGGCACGTCGCGGAGGATTTCGGGGCCTGTCGTCTCGTAGTGGGCACGCGGGTTGTTCTCGTTGCCGTACTGGTACGGCATGAAGTAGCGGCCCGGCTCATCCTGGACCATCTGCTGCGCCTTGAACACAGCGTCGTTAGTGCTGGTCGCGTTCTCCGCGTAGACGACATCAGCGCCAAAGGCGCGGAGCAACGCCTCGCGCTCGGGAGTCACGTTGTCCGGCAGGACGCAGAGGAGCGGATATCCCTTCATGCGGCAGACCATCGCCAGGCTGATGCCGGTGTTGCCGCTGGTCGGCTCGAGCACGGTCTGGCCCGGCTGCAGCTTACCGGCCTTTTCGGCCGCGCGGATCATGAAGAGGGCGATGCGGTCCTTGACGCTGCCGGTCGGGTTGTAACCTTCCAGCTTAGCGTAGACGTTAACGCCCGGCCTGGGGCTGAAGTGGTTCAGCCGTACCAGAGGCGTGTTGCCGATGGCATCAAGGATCGAGTCGTAGGCCATGATGGCTTCCGGCGTCGCCTATAATCCGCCGGCGAGGGCAGGCAGGATCGAGACGACGTCGCCGTCTTTGAGCGCGGTATCGAGTTGGTTCAGGAAGCGGATGTCTTCATCGTTGAGGTAGACGTTCACGAAGCGATGGATCTCACCGTCCGTCATCACCATGTCGTGAAAGCCCGGGAAGCGCTCATCGATGTCGGCCAGCAGGTCACGCACGTTGTCCCCGTTGGCCCGGATGGAGCGCTCGCCGCCCAGGTGCTTCTGCATATTCGCCGTCACGCGCACGTCGATCGCCATTAGCTCTGCGCTCCGACCACGTGCTCGCCGGGGAACGGCGCGCCGCAGAAGCCCTCGTAGTCGATAAGCTCCGTCACCGTGGGGTTGTCCCCGCAGAGCGGGCACTTGGGGTCGCGACGCAGCTTGACGACGCGGAACTCCATGCCCAGCGCGTCGACGATCAGCAGGCGGCTGACGAGCGACTGGCCGATGCCAAGGATCTGCTTGATCACCTCGGTCGCCTGGATCGAACCCATCACGCCCGTGAGCGCGCCGAGCACGCCAGCCTCGGCGCAGCTCGGCACCATGCCGGGCGGCGGCGGCGCCGGGAAGAGGCAGCGGTAGCACCCTTGACCCGGCACGAAGACGGTGGCCTGGCCATCGAAGAGGAGGATGCTGGCGTCGACCAGCGTCTTGCCGGCGAAGTAGGCGGCATCGTTGACCAGATAGCGCGTCGTAAAGTTGTCGGCACCGTTCACGATGATGTCGTACTGGGGAATGATCTCCATCGCGTTGTCGGAGGTGAGCGGCGTTTCGTGGAGGACAACGTCGACGTCGGGGTTGTAGGCGTTGATCGTCTCCTTCGCCGACACGGTCTTGCGCTTGCCCACGTCGGCGTTCTGGTGCAGCACCTGCCGCTGCAGGTTCGAGAGGTCGACGGTGTCGAAGTCGACGATGCCGATCGTGCCGACGCCGGCGAGGGCGAGGTAGAGGGCCGCCGGTCCGCCGAGGCCGCCAGCGCCGATGATCAGGACTTTCGCTTCCATCAGCTTGCGCTGGCCGGACGGGCCCACCTGCGGCATGATGATGTGCCGCGAGTATCGTTCCACCTGCTCCGGCGTGAGCGCGCCCACCTGTCCGCCGGCGATGGCGGGTATCACCGCCATCTCGTCGCCGTCCTTCACGGGCGTCTCCTTGCCCTGAAGCGAGTGGATCTCCTGGTTGTTGACGTAGATGTTGATGTGACCGGGAATCTGGCCGTTCTCGTCATAGATCATCTGCCTCAGCGCCGGGAACTGCGCCCCCAGCGTGTCCAGCACCTCGCCCACCGTTTCGCCGGCAGTCTTCACATGCGTCTGATTGCCGGCCAGCTTTCTGAACGGCGTTGGTATGTACACCGTCACTGGCATCTCATTCCTCCCCAGCATTTCTGACTTCCGCGCCACCATCTCAGGCCTCCATCTCTAAGTATCGCTCACCGGTATCGCAGAGCACAGTAACGACGCGCTTGCCCTCGCCCAGCCGCTTCGCGACCTGGATCGCTGCAACAACGTTGGCGCCGGAGGAGATACCGACGAGAAGTCCTTCTTCGGCGCAGAGGCGCCGTGACATGTTGATCGCGTCCTGGTCGCTGATGGCGATGATCTCGTTGTAGATTTCGCGGTTCAGGATGCCGGGCACGAAGCTGGCGCCGATACCCTGGATCGCGTGGACGCCGGCACGGCCGCCCTGCAGCACCGGCGAGCGCTCCGGCTCGACAGCGGCAATGTGCAGGTCCGGCAGCTTCTGGCGCAGCACCTCGCCTATGCCCGTGATCGTGCCGCCGGTACCGACGCCCGCAACGAAGGCGTCGATGTGGCCTTCCGTCGCCTCCAGGACCTCCTCCGCGGTTGTCTGGCGGTGGATCGCCGGGTTCGCCGGATTCTCGAACTGCTGGCACATGAAGTGCTCTGGCTTGCCGACCAGCTCCTGTGCAGCGTAGACGGCGCCGGTCATCCCCTCGATCGCCGGCGTCAGGATCACCTGCACGCCGTAGCGAGCGAGGAGGTCGCGCCGGGCGAGGCTCATGTCCTCCGGCATCGTCACGATCAGCTTGTATCCCTTGACGGCGGCGACCATCGCCAGGCCGATGCCGGTGTTGCCACTGGTCGGCTCGACGATCGTGTCGCCGGGCTTGAGAAGGCCCTCGCGCTCGGCGGCTTCAACCATCGCCAGGGCGATACGGTCCTTGACGCTGCCGGCCGGGTTCAGAGACTCCATCTTGCCGACGACTTCGGCCGATCCCTCGGGTACGACGCGGTTGAGCCGCACCATGGGCGTGCCGCCTATGAGGTCGAGAACGTTATCGGCGATCTTCTTGGCCATCACAACTCCTAAATGATATAGCGGGCGCCGCCCGGCTGCGCCAGCCTGTCTCGCTCGGCGAGATCGGCGATAGTAGTGTTTGAGAGCACGCCAACGATGGCGTCGCGCACGGCGGCCCACATCCCGGATTGAGCGCAGCCGCCGTCCTTCGCGCAGCTACTCATCTCGTCAAGGCAATCGACGGCCATTATCGGCCCTTCCAGCGCCTCGATCACGTCGCTCACCTGGATCTGCGCCGACGGACGGGCGAGAGAGTGGCCACCCTGGGGCCCGCGCACGCTGCGCACGAAGCCCGCGCGGCGCAGCGTCGCCAGCAGCTGCTCCAGATAGGACTCGGGAATAGCCTGACGGGCGGCGATCTCGCCGCTTTGCGTCGGCTTGCCGTCGCCATAGCGGTGGGCAAGCTCGATCAACGCGCGCAGTCCGTAGTCTCCCTTGGTCGAAATCTTCATCGTCTAAAGTCGAGTATCTCCATCAAGAATGGTAACATACCCCTCCGGGGTATGGGGACAGGGAACATGGAACCTGGGATATGGCCCCTCGCCACCCCGTGTTCCGTGTCCCCTGTTCCCTGTTCCGTGTTCCATGTTCCATCACACGAGGAAGAGCACCAACGGCACGATGAAGATCGCCGCCATGAAGGCGCCGAACGCGCGCCGGCCGTGCGTGATGCGGTTGGCGACGTTGATGATCGCCGCCGAGTACGGCTTGTAGAGGAACAGCAGCACGACGAGCGAGATCAAACCGCCCACTGCCATCTGCGTGAAGACGATCGTGAACGCCCGCGGCGAGTCGAGCAGCAGCGCGGCGACCATCGTGTCGACCCAGGTCGTAATGTTGGCGCCCATGACGTACGGGATGATCGCATTGCGGCGGATGTACCCTTTGAGCGAGAGCGGGATCAGGAGAGTCAACGAGATCGAGACCGAGAGCGTGATCGCCGTGATCGCCATGCCCAGGCCCAGCATCGGCAGCGGGCGGTGGAACCACTCCCGGACACGCTCGAAGCGGCCCATCGAGCCACCAGACTCCAGGTTCGGGAGCGCACGGTCAAACACCGCGAACGCCAGCAGCAGGATGCTGATGCCGATGCCGAACAGCATCAGGTCCGGTACGGTGTCAGCGATGCGATTGACCAACGGATCGTAGGCCACCTCGACAAAGGACGTAACGGCGCCGGGTGTACCAACGCTAATATCGTCGAACCAGCCGCTCTCCAGCACGAGGATGCCCAAGGGCAGGGCCGGCAGCCACAGCGTGAACGCCGTCAGCAGGGCGACGACGCCGATGTACAGCCCGTCGGCGGAGCGCTTGTGCGTGACCCAGAGAACGAAGCCGACGAAGAGCACGATGAACGAGGCGCCCAGGCGCGATCCGTTGATCATCGCGAACGCCTCGAGGTCGGACGTCGTGCCGGACGCGAAGAGGCTGAGCGAGATCGCCGCGACGGGCGAGCCGCTCATCACGATGTAGGAGCCCAGCCAGCCGAATCCCAGCAGGTTGAGCACGCCATCGGCCGAAAAGCGCGAGAGGACGGGCGAGAGGCCCGCAGCGCCGGCCGTCAGCAGCTCCAGCGCGAAGATGAAGAGGAACAGGCCCGCCACGCTGTAGGCGACGCGCAAGGCGACCCCGGCGATGGCACGCCAGCGGGGGTGTGGCATAGCCACAGGCAGCGACGCCGCGGGCAACGCGGCCTCGCCCTCAGATTGCATGGTGCGGCGTTGACCTCTCCTGCATCGCCTCGATCAGCACCTTGGCCACTTCGGGGCGGGAGAACTCGGGCGGCGGCGCGATGCCGCCGGCCAGCATCTCGCGCACCTGCGTGCCGGAAAGGAACACGCGGTCCTCGGCCTCGTGTGGGCACGTCTTGGCGCTGCCCATGCCCTCGCACTTCTTGCAGAAGAACGTGTGCTCGAACATGAGCGGCGTAATGCCCAGCGCCACCGGATCGATCTCATTGAAGATGAGCTGCGCGTCGAACGTGCCGTAGTACTTGCCGACGCCGGCATGGTCGCGTCCGACGATGAAGTGCGTGCAGCCGAAGTTCTTGCGCACGAGCGCGTGGAAGACGGCCTCGCGCGGCCCGGCGTAGCGCATTGCGGCCGGGTTCACGGACAGCACGACGCTGCCCCGTGGGTAGTAGTTCTCGATCAGGACCTCGTAGCAGAGCATGCGCACGTCGGCCGGGATGTCGTCCGCCTTCGTGTCGCCGACCAGCGGGTGCAGGAGGAGGCCGTCCACGACCTCCATCGCGCTCTTCTGGATGTACTCGTGTGCACGGTGGACGGGGTTGCGCGTCTGAAAGCCGACGACGGTCTTCCAGCCGCGCTCGGCGAAAGCGGCACGGGTCTGTGCCGGCGTCAGACGGTACTGCGGGAAGTCATCGTAGTGTGGCCTCTCGATGACGCGCAGCGGGCCGCCCAGCAGCGTGTCGCCCTGCGCGTAGAGGGCAGCGACGCCGGGATGGGCCTCGTCTTCGGTGCGGTAGACGCCGTTCGCCTCCGCCTTCTTGTCGTAGCAGAACTTCTCCCGGACTTCGAGCACACCGAGGAGGCGGCCGGCTTCGTCCGTCAGCGCGACTTCTTCGCCCTCCTTGATCGCCGCCGCCTGCTCACCGGAGACGGCGAGCGTGATCGGCATCGGCCAGGGCAGGCCGCCTGCCAGATGCATCCCGTCGACGACCGCACGGTAGTCGTCCTGCGTCATGAAGCCGTCGAGCGGGCTGTAGCCGCCGGTGGCCAGCAGCTCAAGGTCTGAGAGCCGGCGGGAGCCGAGCGTAACGGCGCGCAGGCCCGCGGCACGCTCGCGCAGGGACTTGGCTTCGTCTCCGGTAGCCAGCAGGTCTATGAGCCGCCCTCCGTGGGCGGGGATCGTCTCTCCCGTCGTCATAGCTTGTCCATTCCGGTGTGTGTCTGTAAGAGCAGGGCCCCGGTTGTGCGCCGTGGCCCTGTGGTGTCCGTTCCCGGGTCGGGCAGCCTATTCGTGCAGGCCACACTCCTTGAACTCGGGGTTCTCCCACCACCAGCGGCCGGCGCGGATGTCCTCGCCGTCCTTGATAGCACGCGTGCACGGCGCGCAGCCGATGCTGGGGTAGTGCTGATCGTGAAGCTTGTTGTAGGGGACCTGGTTCGCCTTGATGTAGGCCCAGACGTCGTCAACCGACCAGTCGATAATCGGGTTCACCTTGACGATGCCGTTGCCTGCGTCCCACTCGATGGCGGGCGTGTCCGTGCGGGTCACGGCCTGGTCGCGGCGAAGGCCTGTCATCCACGCCTCAACGCCGGCCAGGGCGCGCTTCAGGGGCTGCACCTTGCGGATGCCACAGCACTCCTTGCGCAGCTCGACGCTCTCGCGGAAGGAGAAAAAGCCCTTCTCGCGCGTCAGCGACTCGACCTGCTCACGGTCGGGGAACATAACCTCGATCGGGATGTTTTCGTAGCGGAGGCGCGTCGCGTCCATCACCTGGTACGTCTCGTCGTTGAGGCGGCCGGTGTCCAGCGTGAAGACGCGGATCTGCGGCGCTGTCTTGCCGATGATGTCCATCAGCGCCACGTCTTCGGCGCCGAAGCTGTTGGCGAACTTGATGTCGCCTCCGAACGCATCGCCGGCCCAGCGGACGATCTCCTCCGCGGACT
The DNA here is from genome assembly GCA_022560365.1 of Chloroflexota bacterium. Taxonomy (GTDB): domain Bacteria; phylum Chloroflexota; class Dehalococcoidia; order SM23-28-2; family RBG-16-64-32; genus CF-162. Next base: position 8,218 of record JADFTG010000037.1, read on the forward strand.
TGCCACCGAGCTGGCGGTTGAGGTCGTCGATATCGGCCTCTGTGTACTTGGTCGCTTCTCTCACTCTTGTGCCCTCCTGGCTGTGGATGCTTGGTTGGTGCTCGTTCGACTGGGGCGCGACAAGCGCAGCCCCTACCGTATCGTGTCTGTCGCTTGCCGTCTTATGCGCCCACCTAGACGGAGCACTCGCCCTCGCCGCGGATGACTTCGAACAGGTCTTCCTTGCCCCAGTCCATGTAGACGTCGATGTCCTGGTGGACGGGGCCGACTTCCTTGAACTCGTCGAAGAGCGAGTCGAACGTCTTCGGCCCGAAGCGGTCGATGAAGGCGACGAACTCCTCGCCCTCGTTCCGATTGGCGACATAGTGGTCGATCAGCTTCTTGATGGCCTGCGGCGTGCGCTTGGACGGCACGCGCGCGACGCGGG
>JADFTG010000324.1 GCA_022560365.1 Chloroflexota bacterium
TCTATCGTGCGCACGCCTTTCTGCGACTCATCCAACCCGCCAATGCCGTTGCCCATCAGCACACCCACGCGGTCGCGGTCAGTGTCATCGAGGTTCAGGTCAGCCTGGCGCAGCGCCTGAGCCGTGCCGGCCATGGCGAACTGGCTGAAGCGCCCCATGCGGCGGGCCACGCGACGGTCCATGTACTCCTCCGGATCGAAGCCCTTGACCTCGCCCGCGATGTGCACCGGGTAGGCGGAGTGATCGAACGCCTGAAGGATGCCGAGGCCGGACTTGCCGGCTATCGCGTTGTCCCAGAACTCCTGCACAGAGTTCCCGATGGGCGTAATCGCACCCATCCCGGTGACTACGACGCGGGTTCCGTTCCTTCCTGGCATCTCTACCTCCACCTGTTAGACGGCTGCTTTCCCGAAGTGCGCCCGGCCTTCAGCCGCAACGAACAGCGAGCCTGTCAGACATATTACCCCGTCGCTTCCGCTAGCCGCCATCGCCCTTTCGAGAGCACTCGCGACGCTGTCCACATGTTCCGCACGAGCGCCCCGCTCCTCAAACACCGCGGCGATCTCCGAGGGCTCAAGCGACCGCGGGTGCGCCGAGCGCGCCGCGAAGACGAGCGTCGCCAGGGGCGCAATCTCTTCCGCGAGACCTCGCACGTCCTTGTCCGACAAGGTGCCGACGACGAACGTGACCTGCTCGGCGCCGAAATAGTCGCGCAATGCGTCCGCCAGGCGACGCGCGGAGTCGCGGTTGTGCGCGCCATCGGCGATCACGAGCGGCGACTCACGCAGCACTTCGAGCCGGCCGGGCCAGGAGACGCTCGCCAGGCCGCGCAGAATCGCCTCGTCGCTGATCTTCGCGGACTCGCGGAGCACGTCCGCGGCAGCCACGGCCGTCGCCGCGTTCTCCACCTGGTGCGCGCCGAGGAGCGGCAACCGCACGTCCAGCCCGCCGCCGGGCCGCTCGATGCGTACGTCCTGGCCCCGAAGATCGTGCGCGACGACCCGCCAGCTATAGGAAACCCGGACATCGACGAGGGGCACGCCGGCGCCCTCAGCACGCGCCCGCACCACATCCGCCGCCGCTTCCTGGGGCTGCGGTGCCAGCACGGCCGCCCCCGTACGCGGACGGATGATCGCAGCCTTCTCGGCAGCGATCTCCTCGATCGTCTCGCCCAGGACGGCCGTGTGCTCCAGGGAGAGCGGCATGATCACGGCCAGGTCCTTCGAGTCGAAGACGTTGGTGCTGTCCACGCGGCCACCGAGCCCTACCTCAATGACCTGCGCGTCGAGGCGCGCGTCGCGAAAGGCGAGGAACCCAATCGCCGTCAGGAGATCGAACGTGACCACGGCGCGGTCGTCCAGATCGAGGCCCACGACCGCGTCGCGGACAGCGGCGGTGAGGCGCGCAAAGCCCGCCTGCGAGATCGCCTCGCCGTCAACCCGGACGCGCTCCGTGTAGTCATGCAGGTGCGGACTGGTGTAAAGCCCGCATGAGCGGCCGGCCGCGCGGAGGATCGAGTCAAGCATCGCCGAAACGCTGCCCTTGCCCTTCGTCCCGGCGACGTGAACCGTCAGGCGGTCCTCCTGTGGCTCGCCAAGCGCGCTCAGGAGACGGCGCACCGGCCCCACATCTGGACGGTCCAGAAAGCGGCCGGAACGCTCGAAGTCCGCAAACAGGAGCAGGTAGTCGATCGCCTCGTCGTACGTCATCCAGCGGCTAGTTTATCGCGGCGGCGGTTCGGCCGGCGTCTACTCCGGCGGCGGTGGTGGCGGTAGCGGATCAGCAGGTGGGCCCGGCGTGAATGAGATGGCGCCCGCGGCAGGCGGTGGCCGCCGCTCGCATGGGGTGTCGGGTGAAGCTCTTCGGCCGAGTGGGCCAGGACACCTTCGGCTCGCAGCTCCTTCATGGGCTCGAAGCCAGTGGCGTAGACGTCGGTGGAGTGCATCCGGACCCAGATACTTCTTCGGGCATCGCCATGATCCTGCTGGACCAGGCGGGCCAGAACCACATCGTTGCCGTCTACGGCGCCAATCTGACCTGCGATGAGACCCAGCTTAGAGGAGTGGAGGAAGCCCTGGAGGGCGCGGCGGTGCTGTTGTTGCAGCAGGAGATACCGCTGAGCGTCTCGCTG
>JADFTG010000325.1 GCA_022560365.1 Chloroflexota bacterium
CTTCTTCAAGGTGTGGCGTTCCCGTCTTTAGTTTCTAGTTTAAGTATTGACGTTTTGCGGGCTGTGTGTTTTATTGTGGGCGCCGGTAAGCGACCCGTCACTGCGGCGGGTGGGAGGGGGCCCACACTTGGACGATCCGGCACTTGCGCTTATTTTGGAAGAATCCCTTGCGCTACTCAGCGCTGGGGAAACTCCGGAACTCATCGCCGAACGATTCCCCGACTTCTCGGACGCTCTGTTGCCCCTACTCCACCTCGCCGTCGAACTGCGCGAAGGTGCCGAGGACGCCATCGACGACCCGATCGACTTCCTGCACGACCTCGGCGAGTATCTGCAGGAACGGATCAGCGGCGGCGACCCACCCGAGAATTAGCCGGACGTTCGTCTTCCACGGCTGAAACAGCGCCGATGATTGACAGGATGGCGCTTCCCCAGATACAATTTTGACTAACCGGACTGAAATACTAGACTTTAACCACGCAACGTGCGTCTACAGACCGGAAGGAGACGGCCATGACAGTTCAAGAGCCAGACACGTTCCAGGCGCATCCCAAGGTGCCGAAGGAGCTTAAGGCCGGGCACGTCTTCGTCACGCTCGAAGAAGAGTTCGATAACTTCGATACGGAGACCAAGGTCTACCAGAAGAGCCCCGACCTCGAGTCCGACTTCGTCCCCTACCGCCTGCGCATGGGCACTTACGGCCAGCGCCAGGAAAACATGCAAATGATGCGCATCAAGCTGCCATACGGCGGCGTCAACGCGGAGCAGATGGACGCCCTCGCCGAAGTGGCGGAGAAGCATTCCGGCATGCGCCGCGGCCACATCACCACTCGGGAGAACATCCAGTTCCACTTCGTGCCGCTGGACCAGGCCAGCACCGTCATGCGCATCCTCGCCGAGGCCGGCCTCTCGACGCGGGAGGCGTGCGGGCACACCGTGCGCAACGTGACGGGCTGCCCCTACGCCGGCGTCACCGATCACCAGCTGTTCGACGTGACGCCGTACCTGGCCGCCTACGCCCGAAACATGATCCGCAACCCGATCTGCCAGAACCTGCCGCGCAAGTGGAAGACCTCCTTCTCCTGCGGCCCGATCGACTGCGCCGGCAGCCCGTTCCACGACATGGGCTTCGTCGCCGCCCTCCGGGAGGAGAACGGCGAGCAAGTGCGTGGCTTCAAGATCGTCGTCGGCGGCGGCACCTCGACGATGGTGCGCGCGGCCGAGACGCTCTGGGAGTTCGCCCGCGCCGACGACGGCCAGTACATCCGCGTCGCCGAGGCCGCGCTCAAGGTCTTCGACAAGGAAGGCGGCCTGCCCAACCTCCTGCGCAAGAACATGAACAAGGCCCGCGTCAAGTTCCTCGTCAAGAAGATTGGCATCGAAGAGTTCCGCCGTCAGGTCGATGAAGAGCTGGCGCAGCCGTGGGCCTGGGAGCCGCTCGACATGCCGGCGCTGAAGCAGCTCGCGCTCGAAGGCCCGACGCCGGGCCCGGCGCCTAACAGCGTCCAGCCCGGCCCTGACTTCGAGCGCTGGGTGAAGACCAACGTCGTCCAGCAGCCGCAGCCCGGCTACGTCGCTGTTACACTGACGATCCCGCTCGGCAACCTCTCGCCGGAGCAGTTCCGCGCCGTCGGCGACCTCATGCGTCGCTTTAGCGGCGGCAACGCGCGCACGCAGCAGAACCAGAACCTGGTGCTGCGATGGGTTCACGAAGCTGGCCTACCGGCGCTTCACGCCGAGCTCAAGAAGATCGGATTCGGAGACCCGGACGCCGGACTGCTGGCGGACGTCATCGGCTGCCCCGGTACGGACTCCTGCAAGATGGGCATCACCTCCTCGACGGGCGTCAGCACGGCGATCCGCGAGGCGGCGATGAATGGCTGGGGTTTCCAGGATGACCCGCTGGTGCAGGCGATCAACATCAAGGCCAGCGGCTGCCCCAACGGCTGCGCTCAGCACCACCTCGCGGCGATCGGCCTGCAGGGCTCGTCGTTCAGCGCCAACGGCGCCACGATCCCCTGCTTCGACATCTTCCTCGGTGGCGGCAACTACATCGGCGGCGGCAAGTTCGCGACCCGCGTCGCGCGCGTGCCGTCGAAGCGCACGCCGCAGGCCATCAAGAAGCTGA
>JADFTG010000326.1 GCA_022560365.1 Chloroflexota bacterium
GCACATCGCTGCTCGCGCTGGCGCCGATCGTCCCAATCGCCGTCGCCGTGCGTTTGCGAGCGATCGAATCCGACTTCCTTCCAGCGATCGCGACAGTCATGGGCGCGAGCCTCTGCTACGGCGTGATCAGCATGATGGTGCTGGGCGCGACGGGGCAGGAAATCGCCGTCTCCCATGCGCTCTTCCGGGTGGTCTTGTCTTCGATCGTCATCAACGCGCTGTTCACACCGCTGATCTTCCTGCCGATGCACTGGATCTCGCCGCCGCCGCCAGCCTGGCTCCGGGGCTCGACACGATTGCGGTCATCCGCTTGAGCGCCACCGCATGAGCTACTTCGAGGGGCGTCGACGCTGGCGTAGCAGAAAAGCGAAGAAGGAGCGAACGCGATCGGAACGCGGCGCCTCGATGGCGGCAGTCATGCGCGGCCTTGTCATCCTCATGTTCGGCATCCTGATCATCCAGTTGATCAACCTCCAGGTGATCAAGGGTGAACAGTACCGGGAGCAGGCCGAGATCAACGCCTTGCGCGAAATCCCGATTCCAGCCAACCGTGGCCTCATCTACGACCGCAACGGCACGCTCCTCGTTCAGAACACAGCTCGCTTCTCCGCCACCATCATTCCAGGAGACCTACCCGACCGCGGCGAGGCGACCGCCTACCGCATAATCTCTAACGTAATCGGCATGCCCGTCTCCGAGATCGAAGCGAAGGTCGCCGAGGGAATCGAGAACCAGGGCGAGTTCAGCCCGGCCGTGATCAAGAGCGACCTCGACCGCGAGGTGGCGCTGACACTGATCGAACTCGAGCCACACGTGCCGGGCCTGAGCGTGCAAGTCGAGCCCTCGCGCAACTACCTCACCGGCGACCTCCTCTCGCACGTCCTCGGCTACATCGGGCCGATCTCCGCCGAGGAGTACGCGGTGCTGGCCGACGAAGGCTACCTTTACCAGGACTACCTGGGCAAGAGCGGCGTGGAGCTGTCGTACGAGGACGTCCTGCGGGGCAAGGCCGGCAAGAAGCTAGTTGAGGTCGACGCTGCCGGCCGCGAGCTGCGCGTGATCTCAGAGCGCCGCCCGATCGACGGCACGAACCTCGTGCTGACGATCGACATCGAGCTACAAGCCGCCGTGCACGACATCCTGGCCGAATACTCGGCCGAGTCGGACAACGCGGCCGCCGCCGTCATCGACGTCAAGACAGGCGAACTCCTCTCGATGGTCTCGCTACCGACGTTCGACAACAACCTCTTTTCCGGGCCGATCTCTGAGGACGCGCTCGCAGAGCTGATCGAATCGCCCGGCAAGCCACTGGTCAACCACGCCATCTCGGACCGCTACCCGCCCGGCAGCACGTTCAAGACGATCGTCGGCTCAGCCGCGCTCCAGGAAGGTATAGCGTCGGCAGACACGACGATCGTTAGCCGCGGCTACATCAACGTCGAGAACGAATTCGATCCCAACGTCATCTACGTGTACAGGGACTGGGCACCGCTGGGCGTCCTCGACTTCTACGACGGCATCGCCATGTCGTCCAACGTCTACTTCTATTACCTGGCGGGAGGCTTCGCCGACGAAGGCTTCCGCGGCCTCGGCGCCGACAAGGTGGCGGAGTACGCCAGGGCGTTCGGGCTCGGTTCTCCCACGGGCATCGACATCGCCGGTGAGTCCGATGGGCTCGTACCCGACCCCGATTGGAAGCAGGAGACCGTCGGTGAGACCTGGACGATCGGCGACACGTACAACTTCGGAATCGGCCAGGGCTACGTGGCGGCGACCCCCTTACAGATGCTGCGCGCGATCACGGCGATAGCGAACGGCGGGACGCTCGTCACGCCGCACGTCGTCGCTGAGTACCTGGACAGCCTGGGCAACACACTCGAAGCGCTGACCTCCGCCACCGCCACCGTCCCCGTCGACGCCGCGAACCTGCAGATCGTGGGTGAGGGCATGCGCCAGTCGGTAACGTCGGGCGTCGCGCGTAACGCGGGCGTGTCCGGCGTCACGGTTGCGGGAAAAACCGGCACGGCTGAGTTTGGGGCGGTCCGCGACGACGGCACTTACGAAACTCACGGCTGGTTCGTCGGATACGCACCCGCGGAGGACCCCGAGATAGCG
>JADFTG010000327.1 GCA_022560365.1 Chloroflexota bacterium
ACCCCCTCGAAGTCGAGAACCAAGGTGGTATTTGCTTGAGCACCTGATCCACCGCCGATCAGGCCTACCAGCACCGCCACTGCCGCGGCGAAAGCAAAAGTCAGGCGTTTTATTCCGTCTCCACCTTTGCGCACCATGCCCACTCTTTGCATTAGGTCATTCCTTTCATCCTGATCCTCACGCCTACGTCGTTGGCAGTCGCCATCCACAGCATCGCTGCCAGAAAACCGGCCCCTTTGCCGTGCAAGGGGGCCTCGTCTTATGGTCGGACGCGACGCAGGGCGATTCAATACGATCAGGGAAAATGTCGGGGCAGGTTAGGTTAGCGTCTGGCCAAGGTTTGCACCACCGCTAATGCAATGACCGGCGCCGCAGCATCGGTGGCCGTCGTCGCAACCGTGTGATTCCGCCGTGGCGCCCCCTTGTCACTGGCGCCAGAAGGGTGAGCGGTGACCGGGCCATCCTGGGTTCTCGCTTCTACGCTCGCCTTTTTCTCAGGCGGTCGCGGAGAGGCAACAACCATCCGCCCGCACGGGAGGCGAACCCGGTTTCCGGTCGTTCGTGGCCTGGTCGGCCTAGCCCTGTGGGTACTGGACGAGCTGGCAGTAGTTGCCGTCCGGGTCGAGGAACGTTGAGATCGTGCCGCCCCACTCTTCCTTGCCCTCGCGGCGGATGAACTCTACGCCCTGCCCCTCGAGGCGCGCTTGCTCCGCCGCGACGTCGTCGACGACGAGGTCGACGAGCATGCGCTGCGGTTCCTTAGCCTGGCCCTTGGTCTCGCTGTGGCCGTCGACGAAGAGGTTCGCGCCGCCGACCGCGAAGGCGCCGTCGCCCATCTCGGGCACGGTGGGCAGGCCGACGGTGTCGCGGTAGAAGCTCCTCAGGCGATCGGGGTTCTCGCTGGTGATCTGGATGTGGAAGTTGTTGACCTTCATCTGTACGTCCTTTCGTAGCTGAGATTGCCCCCAGAGTAAGGCCCGCCAGTGACAGCGTGTTGTCAGGAGTAGATCAACAGCCTACAGCACCGAGATCGGGTCGACGTCCAGAGTCCAGCCGCGGGGGAGCGGCTCGTCGCTGAGGATGGCGGCAGGGTCGTCGCCGCGGATGACCACGTTCCAGCGCCAGCGGCCGCGGATGCGCGGGACGTAGGCCGGCGACGGGCCGAGCACGTCGACGTTCGGCAGGCCGAGGCGGGCGCACTCTTCACGCAGGCCGCGGGCCATCGTCGCCGCCTGCTCGCGCGAGTAGTCAGCGTTCGTGTGCGCGTAGGTGAGACGCACGAGCCGCCCGAACGGCGGGTAGCCCAGGCGCCGCCGGTTCTCGATCTCCCGAGCGTAAAGCGCATGGTAGTCGTGCGCGGCCATCGCCTCGATCGCGTAGTGGTCCGGCGTGTACGTCTGGACGACGACGCGCCCGCCGACATGGCGGCGCTCTTGTCCTATGCCGAGGCGACGTCGGCGACCCTGGCCGGGCTCTCCCTCGAAATTCTCGAGGCGCGGGACGAGGCTTCCCGGCAAGCCGGACACCATGTCGGTCTCGCCTGGGCCCTGACCGGGTTGCTTCGGGCCATCCCTTTTCATGCGGCGGCGCGCCGGGTCTACCTGCCGGCCACCCTGAGCCGCGATTCAGGCGTCGATTTCAAAGAGCTGAAGCTGCGGACTTCAACGAACTTCTGCATCGGAGCGACGATCGATCTCGCGAGGGGCATCGAGCGGGAGGCAAGGCTAAGCCGCAGGAAGATCGAGGCGGGGGCGCAGTTCTTCATTTCGCAGCCGACGTTTGACCCCGGCGGACCGCAGGCCTTCCTCGAACGTTATCGAAGCTCATATGATGAGGAGTTTCCCTGCCCTATATTCCACGGCGTGCAGGTCATGACTGAAGACAGCCTCGTATTCGGTCATGTGCCGGAGTGGGTAACAGAGGACCTGAAGAAAGAGAGGTCGGGCGTTGATATCGCGCTTCAGGTGCTCGACGAATTCGCCGGCGCGGGCCTGACATCGATATATCTGATACCGCCCATCATGCGCGGCGGCAGGCGAGACTACGAGGCCGCCCAAGCGGTGCTGATAAACTTTCGCGATTAGCACGCCTGGCTAACCGTTTGTCTCCTC
>JADFTG010000328.1 GCA_022560365.1 Chloroflexota bacterium
GTCGTCTTCGGCGTAGAAGGCGAGGACGACCTTGCCCTGCGCCGTGAGGTCGTCAAGCGAGACTTCACCTTCCGTGGTGGGAAGGGTGAAGCGGGGCGCGGGATCGCCGGGAACGGGCATCAGGCGTCGGTCACAGAGAGACCGGTCAGCGGGCCCGCGGCCGCTTTCGCCTGCACCAGCACCTTGACGCGGCCGAGACCGCCCGGGTCGATCAGCTCGGTCACGGCGCGGCGTCGCGCGAAATACTCCTCCATGTCTGGTCGCTCGCCTCCCGGTGGCTGAAGCGCCTCGCCGATGCCGAGTGAGGTCAGGAACTCCGCCTGCGTGGTCAGGCCGAGCGTTTGCAGGCCGGCGTCCTCACCGCTGCGGCGTATCGTCGTGAAATCGACGTGGGAGGTGATGTCCTGGCGGCCGATGCGGGCGTAGGGGTCGGCCGACGGGTTGTGGCGGTAGAAACAGAGGAGTGTGCCGTCGGCGCGCCAGCCGGCGTAGAGGTCGCTGGCCGAGTAGCCGTAATCGAACGTGAGGACGTAGCCGCGATCGAGGGCGCCGGCCGCGGCTGCGATCCAACGAGGCGCCTCGACGTTGACCTCGGCGTGGCAGCCTTCGCCCGGCAGGAGAGCGAGCGCGTCGAAGTAGGCGGCGACGTCCGGGTGCGGGTCGCGCAGCTCCTCACCGAAGCCGTCGCCGTCCCGCGTGACGTAGATCTCGCGCAGCGCTCCGTCCTCGACCGCGACGCGGTGGACGGGCATGGCGTCGAGCAGTTCGTTGGAGAAGATGCAGCCGGTGACGCCGGACGGAAGGCCGTCGCGCCACTTAGCTTCGAAGCCCTCCGCGGTCAGAGTTGTCTTCTGGCGTTCGGTGAGTGCGGGACTCGTCTCAACGAGCGTGTACCGCAGCGTGGCGGCGAAGTCGGGCGCGGTGCGGGCGGCCCAGGCGAGCACGTCGCGGGCGAGGACGCCGGTGCCGGGGCCGGCCTCGACCGCGTCGAAGCGGTCCGGGCGATCGAGGCGCTCCCACATCTCGCGCAGCTGGCGGCCGAGCATGGCGCCGAAGAGCGGTGTCAGCTCCGGGCTCGTCACGTAGTCGGCGGCGCGGCCGATTACGTCGCGGGTCGACGTGTAGTAGCCGAGCGTCGGGTGGTAGAGCGCCAGATCCATGAAGTCGCGAAAGGGCAGGGCGCCGCCGGCGTCGTCGACGGCGCTAGCGATGGCCGCTTTGAGGGCGGTGTTTTCTGTTACGGGTTCGAACTCAGTGGGCACGCGGTGATCGTATCACCGGGGCGCTGATGGTGGTCGGCGGGGACTGTCAGCGGATTCCTTGAACGGATAAACGGATGGCGGGGCCGCGGCGCGAATCCGCTTATCTGTTCCCCACCCGTTGAGAGCCAGCGCTGGCCGCGCCTCATTTCGTGTGTCCAGTCACATGCCCACCTGTCCCCGTTGTGCTAGACTTTTGTCGTCATGCGAAAGGTTTACGTGCATGCAAGTAATTGACTCGGAGCTGAGGACGCGGGCCTTTCAGCTGTTTGGGCAGCTGCTAGTGCGGGCGGATCCGGCGCGGATGGAGCGATGGGCCGGCCTGGGCCTGACGATGACGCAGGTGCGGGTGCTGTACACGCTGCAGACGGAGGACGGCATGGCCGCCGGCGAGCTGGCGGAGCGCCTGAACGTGCGTCCTTCAACCGTCACCCGCATAGTCGACCGGCTTGTGCGGAACAAGCTCGTGGCGCGCGATGTGGACGAGAGCGACCGGCGGCTCGTGCGTCACCGCCTGACGAAGAAGGGCGCCAGCGTGTTCCGGGAGCTGCAGAGCATGGGCCGCGAGCGGGTCAGCCGCGTATTCGAACGGCTCAACGACGAGCAGGTCAAGCGTATCGTCGAGGCGCTCCGCGACCTGAACGAGGCGGTGGAGGCCGTGGCGAGCGAGGAGCAGGGATAGTGGACGCATCGGCCCCGGCCGCTGGCGGCATGCGGCCGATTGCCGAGCTGGACAGGCGGACGAAGGTGCTGGTGATCGCCGGCACGATGCTGGGCCTGTTCACGTCGGCGATGGATCAGACGGTGGTCGCCACTTCGATGCCGAAGATCGTGGCGGACCTCGG
>JADFTG010000329.1 GCA_022560365.1 Chloroflexota bacterium
CGACGGGCTCGTTCAACAACAACACCGCCGACATGGGTGGAGCGTTCTTCGCCGACACTGGCGCCGCGGTGACGATTCACGACGTGACTATGTTCGACAACGTGGCGGCCACCTCCGGTGGCGCCGTCTACAACCTGGAAGCCTTCGACATGACCTCTTCCACCGTCCGCGCCAACCTAGCGGCAGTCGACGGCGGTGGGTTCTTCAACTCTGGAGGTGGCGTCCTCAACCTGCGCAACGTTACGATCAGCGGAAACCAGGCCAAGGTCAACGGCGGCGGTGTGGCCAACTACGGCGACCTGGTTGACATGAACAACGTCACGACCACCCTCAACATCGCCGACTCCGACACGAACGGCAGCGGCATGGGCGGCGGCGCCTTCAACGACTCCACAATCGGCGTCGACTTCGTAATCAGCAACACGATCATCGGCGATAACGACTTCCCGGCGTCCAGCCCCGAATGCGCCGGGCCGGTCACGTCCGCCGGCTACAACCTGATCGAGGACACGACCGGCTGCACGATCGGCGGCGACCTCACCGGCAACATCACCAGCGCCGGTCCGGTACTGATCAACCTGCAGGACAACGGCGGCAACACGCTGACGCACGACCTCGGCGTCACCAGTCCGGCGCGGGACGCCGGCAACCCGGTGACGCCCGGACTGCTGACGTACTCCTGCGAAACGGTCGACCAGCGCGAGCTTTCGCGCCCGCGTGACGGGAACGGCGACCTCATCGCCATCTGCGACATCGGCGCCCTGGAGGCACCCGGCGGCGGCGCGACGGCGACACCGTTGGGTACCGGCTCACCAACGCCGGTCCCTACTGACACGCCGACGCCGTCGCCGACAGCGACCGGCGGACCCACCGCATCGCCCACACCAAGCCCAACGGCCACGCTGGCTCCCATCCAGCTCACCTGGGCGGACGCCAACTGCATGGACGGCATCGACCCCGTCGACTCGCTGACAGTGTTGCGCGCCGACGCCGGACTGTTTGTCTCACTCGGGAGTCCATGCGCGCCGCTGGGTGACATCGGCCTCTTCGACGGGATCTCGCGCACATGGGGAGACTTCGACTGCGACCTCAGCATGAGCCCCATCGACTCGCTGAAAATCCTCCAGTACGACTCTGGCTTCGAGCCGATCCAGACCGGGAACTGCCCGGCCTTCGGCGACCTGGTGACGCTTACGTGAGCCAGTAGTAATGCCCGCGAGGAGCGTCATTCGAGCAATGGTTCGCGCCGCTCTCATCGCCATCGCCGGCAGCACACTGGCACTTCTCGCCGTGCCGGCGATTGTGGGGCCCAATACGGAAACCGTCAGAGCGGGCGGGCTCGTGGTCACGCTGGCCGGCGACCCTGCGCCCGACGGCTGCAGCCCGGGCGACTGCTCGCTGCGAGAGGCCCTCCTCGACACGACCGGCGGCGAGACGATCTCGTTCAGCATTCCTGGCGCCGGACCGCACGTCATCCAGCCAACGAGCGCGCTCCCGGGGCTCACGGACTCGGTGTCGATCGACGGCTATACGCAGCCGGGCGCGAGCCCCAATTCGGCCGCCGCCTGGCAGCCGGGCAACGCCTCGCTGCAGATCGTCCTCGACGGATCGGCGATCGCCGGCGACGCTAACGGCCTGTTTATCGGCGGGACGAGCGTGAGTATCCGTGGTCTCGTTATACAGAACTTCTCCAGGGACGGCATCATGGTCGGCGCCTTCGCCAACGGCACGATCCAGGGGAACTACATCGGCACCGACCACACTGGAACCGTAGCCTTGCCAAACGGAAGCTCCGGCGTCAACGTCCACGGATCTAACACCGCGGTCGGTGGGACCGCGCCTGCCGACCGGAATCTGATCTCAGGGAACACGGCGAGCGGTATCGAGATGGCCGGCGAGGGCCCAATCCTCATCGTCGGCAACTTCGTCGGCACTGACGTCACGGGCACCGCAGCGCTGCCTAACGGCGGCGACGGGGTGCAGTTGCGAAACGGGCCCCAGAGCCTCATCGGAGAAACGGGCCCCGGCGCCGGGAACTTGATATCCGGCAACGGACGCAACGGGCTGACGATGGAAGGTCCCGGCGTGAACGGAG
>JADFTG010000038.1 GCA_022560365.1 Chloroflexota bacterium
CGAATAGGAGGGACGGTGCGCCCTCAAGCCGCACCCCGTTCCCGCTCGTCCCGAGGTTCAACGTATCCGCAGGATTCTCGAAGGGCGAGCAGAGCACCAGCGTGCCCCTATCGCGGCGTTCGTGCTCCGCTCGTGGTGAGGCTCTCGAACCATGAGCGGGGCGAGCGGCCGGATATGCACGGCGCACGTAGCTGCGCCTTTCCGGAGGGTCCGTAGGGCTTGCTGGGGGGATCCGTAGGGCAGCCTTCCGGAGTGGGGCCGGAGCAGCGGGCGTAAACGCATGTAGCCGCATGGCTTTAGCCTTGCCGGGGTGGGGGGTGGGCGCGATGCCCGTGAGCCTCAGGACGAGTGGGTCGGAGCAGTCCGGCGGCGACGCTCCGCCAACAGCCAGAGGACGAGCGCGATGAAGAACGAGACCGACATGATCGCCGAGAGGCCCAGGAACGCCGCCTGTGTGTCCCAGATGTCGACGAAGACGCCGGCGATGATGCCGCCCGTCCCGCCTAACCCGAAGCCAGCGAAGAACGAGAAGCCGTAGCTGCGGCCGACAGCGCCTGGCGGCGAGTAATCCGCGATGAGGCCTGTCCAGAGCGGTTGCGCGGCGAAGTAGAAGAACACAAACACTGAGGCGATGACGACAAGCGCCCAGCCGCTGACGAGGCCCGTGAGCACGAGCGGTGGCACCGTTAGCAGGCAGATGATCGGAGCGAGCGGCTCCAGCCGATAGCGCTGAGACAGGCTGCCGCCGATGAGCTGCCCGACGGCGCCGGTGAGCAGCGCGACCGTGACGAAGGCGCCGCCGAAGTCGGCGTTCACGAAGTCCTCCAGGTGCTTCGGCAGGTAAGTGATCGCGCCGCGGTAGACCATGCCACTGACGATGAACGCCGCGTAGACGAGCAGCAGCGGGATGAAGAAGCGGTTGCCCTCCTTCGTGCTCCGGTCACCGGCCTCCTCGGCGGCGTCGACGGCGACTGTCTCCGAGCCGGGCCGCACGTCGAGCCGCGTCATCGCCAGGACCAGCGCCAGGAGCGCCGACAGACTGCCGACGAAGAAGAACGCAAGCCGCCAGTCGACGAGCAAGGCGAGGCCGATGGCGATAGCCGGCGCCATCGCCTGACCGACATTCCCAGCCACGCCGTGGAGGCCGAGACCAAGTCCCCGCTGGCGCACGCCCTGGGCGACGAGCGAGATGCCCGCCGGGTGGTATAACCCCGCCGTCAGCCCGAGGCCGAGCAGCGCAGCGGCCAGCCACCATGCATTCGGCGAGAGGCCGACGAGCACGGCCATCACCGCCGATCCACCGAAGGCGTACACGAGCACCCGCCGCGAGCCCAGGCGGTCGGCGAGGAAGCCGGCCGGTATCGCGCTGCTGCCGAAGGCCCAGCCGAACATCGACGCGATACCGCCGGTGACGACGGCGCGAAGGCCGAATTCGGCCGCGATCCGGGTCAGCATCGCCGCGTACGTTAGTTCGAGGATATGCGTGAGCCCGTGCGCCATCGCGATGTACGTCATGATGCGGCGCTCGTCCGGATTCATGGTTGGCGAATAGAGGTGCGAGGTGCCAGGTGCGAGGTGTCAGAGGAGAGGGCTGGCTCCGTTCCCTGTCTCCTGTCTCTTGTCACCTGTCTCAGACGAGGTCTTCGGCACGCATCTCGCCGACCGCCGCCTCGAACGCCTTGATCGTGTGATCGATGTCGGCGTCGGTGTGGACGCCGCTGACGAAGCCGCCGCTGCCGCCCATCAGGTCGACTCCGTGGTTGATCAGCGCTCGCTTGAGCGCGACGTTCAGCTTACCCGGCATCTGCGGCGGCGCGTCCGGCCCGGGCCACTCGACACCGGCTTGCGGCCGCGGCGCCTCCTGGCCCAGCGCTATGTGGAAGTAGCTGGCGAGCCCGTAGATGACGCCTGGCACGCCGGTGCGATCGAGCACGCTGTTCAGCTCGCGGACGAGGCGCTCGTTGAGGGCGTCGGCGCGGGCGTGGTGCTCTCCACTGGCGACCATCGCCAGCATCGCCCCTCCGGCGGCGGCGGAGACCGGGTTGGCGTTGAAGGTGCCGGGGTGCTGCACGCGCTTGCGGGCGTTCCACGGAGAGTCGCGGAACTCGATCATGGAGATGACATCGCCGCGGCCGCAGACGGCGCCGCCCGGCATGCCGCCGGCGAGGATCTTGGCGAGCGTCGTCAGGTCTGGCGTCACGCCGTAGCGGGCCTGAGTGCCGCCCGGTGACACCCGGAAGCCGGTCACGACCTCGTCGAAGATGAGCACGGTGTTGTGGCTGGCCGTCGCATCCCGCAGCGCCGAGAGGAACGCCGGGTCGAGGGGGAGCGTGCCCCACGAGGCGCCGGTCGGCTCCAGGATCACGGCCGCGAAGTCGCCCGTCGCCAACCGCTCCTCGACCGCGTCGATGTCCCCCTGAGGGATGCTGATGGTGTTACTCATCGTCGCGCTGGGGACGCCGGCCGACTCCGGGCTCTCCGCTTCGGGGTTGCGGGAGCCGACGACGGCGTCGTGCCAGCCGTGGAAGTGGTGATCGAACTTGAGCAGACGGTCGCGGCCCGTGTGAGCGCGAGCGAGGCGGATCGCCATCAACGTCGCCTCGGTGCCAGAGCTAGTGAAGCGCACCTCCTCGGCGCAGGGCACCAACTCCTTGACGCGCTGGCCCCACTCCAGCTCCAGCCGGTGGTTGGCGCCGAAGTGCGTGCCCTTGTTCGCCTGCTCGACGATCGCCGCCGTGATGTCCGGGTGGGTGTGGCCCATGAAGAGGGCGCCGTGTCCCATCACGAAGTCCACGATGTCGTTGCCGTCGACGTCGCTCTTGCGCCCGGCCTGTGCCCGCTCGACGAAGATCGGGAACGGGGTGACATAACGCACGTCGTGCGTCACGCCCGAAGGGAAGACGCGCGACGACTCCTCGTAGAGCGCGGCAGACTGCGGATGGAGCCGCACGTAGGTGTCGAGGATCGATTCGCTCATGGCGTCAGATTCGTCTAATCGGGGCGTTGGAGCAACCCTGGCGGGCGGATATGCGGGCCCCGAACTCGCCTGAAGTGGTCCGGCGGTGGGTTAGTCGCTCCCGATGGGATTCTCGGAGACGCGCGAGCGAGGGTCAAGCGCGGGGCCGCTAGGCGTGTGGACAGGGGGCGAAGCAACGGACTGGCGCGCGGTCGGCGGGCTACTCGAACTCGCGGGTGACGGGCCGTGGGCGGTAGTAGGGGAGCATCGGGAAGTCGCGCATCGTGAGCAGGCCGACCTGGTGGCTGCGGGCGATTGCGGGAATGCAGTTGGCGACGATCGCCGCCGTGGCGCCGTCGCCCTGGATGCCGCCCGGGATCAGCATGCGCACTGGTGGCTTGCCGTCGATCTCGATCACGTCGCGTGGTTCTTGCGCACCGAGCGACATCTCGAGGTCCAGCCGGATGACCTCGTTGCCGCCCATGACGCCCCGCGCCGACTGGCGCAGGCCCAGCGAGTAGCCTTTCTCGACAGAGTAGAACTCGGTCTTCTTGCGCCTCCGCGCGACGACGGGTTCGAGCGTTTCGATCACGTCTTCTAGGTGCCAGCCCAGCGTGTCGGAGATCATGAAGACGGACTCGCGGAGGCCGACGTGGCCGATCGCCCCGTCCGTGGCACCCGCCTGGAAGCCCCGCGGGCTGAGGCCGACGCCGGCCTTCCGCTGCAGCTGAATGCGGCGCTGGCTGATGTCGACTATGCGTTCTACGCGGATCGCTTTCACGCCCTGGCAGACGGTCAGCATCACCAGGGGCAGCAGGTCCATCACGAAGCCCGGGTTGACTCCCGTTCCCAGGACGCGCACGCCGCTCTCGCGGGCACGACGGTCCAGCTTGTTGGAGATCTCGGGGTAACGCACCCACGGGAAGGCGAGTTCCTCGCAGGTGGAGATGACGCTCTTCTCTGCGGCCACGATGTCCAGGATCTGGGGATAGACCTCGGTGAGTGAGGAGCCCGTGGAGTGGACGACGACGTCGGCGAAAGTGTCCTTGAGCACAGGCTCGACGTCGTACTGGACGGGGATTCCCAGCGTGTGGCCGATGTCTGCGGCCTCGCCCAGGTCGCGGCCGGACTTGGACGGGTGAGCGTCGATGGCGGCGACGATCTCGATATCGGGGTTGTTGAGCACGGCGCGCACGACTTCGGAGCCGATGGCGCCGATGCCGTAGTGAATAGTGCGGATTTTATCCTGGTCCAAGTGCCTCTCCACGTTCCAGGGTACGGTCTTGCTGGCGGCCTCCTCGCTGAAGTCGCCGAAGGCCCCTTCCTTGGTGGTTGCGTCGTCGCCGCTCATTATGGCCAAAGGTTCGGGCACAGGATCGCTATGCCCTATCTAATAAAACTCGGATTTCGGTCCAAACGTTACATTAACTAGCGCAGGATTCGGCGAATTCATGCGCTAGTTCGTTAAAAATGTCCGGCGCTTCGAAGTAAACGGAGTGTCCCGCGCCCGGCACGACGACCATCCGTGAGCCCGGCAGCAGCGAGTGGGCGATCTCCATCAGAGACACCGGGAACACCTCGTCGTGCTCGCCGCCGATGAACAGCACCGGCATCGGCAGCGCCGCCAGTTGCTCTCGCGTGGCGCTGGTTTCCGTGGGTCGCTCGAGGGCGCGCAGACGCTGGACCTGCCGTGCGCGGTCCAGGCGGTTAGGGCCGTTCTCGTTGAGGAGGCGTATCTGCTTGTAGAGGAACGCGCGGTCTTTGTGCTGACGCGAAAACGCGGGCGCCAGCACACGCTTGATCTTCTCTGTGCTGCGTCGCTCCCAGACGAGGCGCACGGCTTCACGCTGATCGTCGCTCGCCGCGAGCCAGACTTCGCGCCGCATACCGGCGAACGTGTTCGCCATGAGCAGGCCCTTGACGCGCTCCGGCTGTGCGATCGCCAGGCCGAGGCAGCTGTAGCCGCCCATCGAGTGTCCGGCCAGCACCGCTCCCTCGATCTCGAGGTGGTCCAGCAGTGCCCCCAGGTCCTCGATGAACGTCTCGGGTCCACGATCGTCCGTGTCGTGCGAGAGGCCCCAACCGCGATGGTCGAACGTTATGATGCGCCAGTGGCGGGAGAGCACGGGCACCTGCTGCCACCAGCTCAGGTGGTTGCCGCCCGCTCCATGAGCGAGAATGATCGGCGTGCCTTCGCCGTACTCCTCGTAGTAGAGGTCGATGCCGTTGACTGGTGCGAAGGGCATAGCGGGATGGTAACCGGCAGGCGAGCCGGGCCGCAACAAATCAACAATTGTTGATAAGAAATAGGCAAAAGTCATAGCATTTGACACGGTACTTATCTTAGAATGAGCTTAGATGGCAGATGCCCCAGGTGCCCTGAAGGCCCGCAGCGACGGGACTAGCGCTCCCCGGCGCGGTCGAAGGCGCTCTTCTACTCCCTCCACGGCGGAATCAACGCCAGGCAGCGCCACGCAAACCCGACACACGGGCGCTGCCGATTCGAGCCGCCGCCACCGCCGAAAGGCCGGTGAGCGGGACGAAGGTAAGAAGCCGGAGGTCCAGGTCGCTGTCAACCCGACGCCCACGGGGAGGAAGCGCCGTCCCCACTCTCGCGAGCTGACCGACAAGCCCGCCGAGCCCGAAGCCAAGACCGAAACACCCCCGAAGAAGCCCACGCGCCGGGGCTCTCGTGGCGGTCGAAAGCGGTCCGCTGCGAAGGCGGCCGCGGCCAAGGCGAAGACTGAAGCCGCGACCGAAGAGATGACTGCCGCCACGAGCGAGCCGAAAGCGGCGACGAGCACGAAGCCGCGTGCACGCCCCCGGCGAGCGCCGAAGCCGAAGCTCCCGGAACCGGATCACGCTTACGACGACTCGGCCCCCGCGCGAAGCGCGCTGGTGCCGCCGCGGCCGAGGGTGCCGGTGACGGGTGCGCCCACGGCTGAAGTCCCGGCGCCGTTCGCGCACAACGCGGAGTATGAGTTCGCGCGCCTTCTCGACTTCTACGGCGTCGAGTGGGTATACGAGCCCAGGTCGTTCCCGTTGCGCTGGGAAAGGGGCCACGTCACTGAGGCGTTCACGCCCGACTTCTACTTGCCGGACATCGACCTGTTCATCGAACTGACCACGCTCAAGTCCAACCTGACCGCGGAGAAGAACCGCAAGATGCGTCAGATCAAGGAGCTCTACCCGGACACCAAGATCATGATGCTCAAGAAACGGGACTACCTGCGCCTGCTCGCCAACTATGGCTACGGGACGCTCACGCCTGGCCACGTGCCGGAAGTGGATCGCGTCATGATCACGCAGGCGAAGCTGCAACAGCGCGTGCATGAGCTGGGCGAGCAGATCAGCCGGGACTACGCGGACAAGGAGCCGATCCTCGTCGGTGTCCTGCGCGGGGTGCTGGTCTTCATCGCCGACCTCATGCGCCAGATCACCGTCCCGACCAGCATCGACCTGATGGCGATCTCCTCCTACGACGGCAACGGCGCAGGCGCCGCCGCTGTGCGCATCCAGAAGGACCTTGACCTGAACATAAAGGGCCGTGACGTGATCCTGGTCGAGGACATCGTCGACACGGGCATGACGCTCAACCACGTGATGGAGTACCTGCAGACGAAGCGGCCGGCGTCGGTCAAGGTCTGCACGCTGCTCAACAAGCCGGCGCGGCGGATGATGGACGTGACGCTGGACTACGTTGGGTTCGAAATCGAAGACGAGTTCGTTGTCGGCTACGGCCTGGACTTTCACCAGCGGTTCCGCGGCCTGCCGTACATCGGCACGCTCAAGCACGACCTGCTCCCTTAGCCGCTTCGATAAGGGTCACATCGCCTCAGCCTCGCGCATGCAGTCTATTGACAAATTCTATCGGTGAGAGCATACTCAACCATGCTCCTGAGTACGGAGCGGCCGACAAAAGGACTGGCTGGGGCGACCTGGTTAGACCCGGAGAAAGCCGAAGACCGGCTCGGGAGCGCTTTTTTGTGCCCGGCCTCAGGGCGACGGGTCGTCTTCGGGCTCGGTGATCAGCTTCGACGCCAGCTTCTCGTCGATCTCTTGCGCCAGCGAGAAGTCCCGATCGCTCAGCGCGCCCTCGCTGTGTGTGATCAGCCGCAGCGTCACGCGATTGTAGTTGATCGTGATGTCCGGATGGTGGCCGGCGGCCTCCGCCAGGTACGCTACCGAGTTCACGAAGGCGATCGCGCGCAGGAACGTGCGGAACGTGTACCGCTTGCGCAGCCGGTCGTCTCGCAGCTCCCAGCCGTCGAGTTCGGCCAGGCCGGCTTGCACCTGCTCCGCGCTGTAGACTTCTGGCTTCGCCATACCGTCAGGATAGCACCGCGCCCCAGTTGCCCCGATAATCAAGACGACAGGAGGGACGCGAATGGAGATCTACGACGTCACTGTGCGGCTGCGAGAGGGCATGGCGACCTACGCTGGCGAGGAGCCGGGCCCCGTGCTCGACTTCCACTCGCTGATGAGCGAGGGGGAGTCGGCGAACGTTAGCGCGCTGTCGCTCGGTTCGCACACGGGCACGCACGTTGACGCTCCGCACCACTTTCTGGACAACGGCGTGACGGTCGAGCAGATGCCCGTCGAACACATGGTCGGGCCATGCTACGTGATGGAGTACGAGGGCGAGGGTCACATCTCGGCGGCGGACCTGGAGGCGGCCGGAATCCCCGGCGGGACGAGCCGCCTGCTGGTCAAGACGAAGAACGGCCGCTTCTGGGACGATGACGCCTTCCACCCGGAGTTCATCGGCCTCGACGATGACGCCGGGCCGTGGCTGGTCGGGCGCGGGGTCGTGCTCGTCGGCATCGACTACCTGTCGATCGAGCGCTTCCACTCGCCGACGCACGCCGTGCACAAGGTGCTGCTGGAGACGGGCGCCGTGATCCTCGAGGGCCTGGACCTGCGCCGGGTCGCGCCGGGCGAGTACTTCCTCGTCTGCGCGCCGCTGCCCGTCGCCGGCGCTGACGGCGCGCCGGCGCGAGTGTTTCTGTTAGACAAAGCGCCGGGATAGCATGTCTTGCGGTGCTCCGCGCCACTAGAATGGGCTACATGGGGACTGAATCAGACGCACTCGAAAAGACGCTCAAAGGAATCTTCCGAGATGTCTCTCAACCTGATGAAGACGATCTCTCCGACCAGATGCACTATGTTCCCGGGGTCGCAAGTCTGCTGCCCCTTCCGTACATGGTCTTTTTCGCACTGGTGATAGGGGCCGAGTGCAGGTACTCGTATCGCCCCGAAGAGAAGGTAGCATGGTCAGTACGACTTCGCTTCAAGGGCGAGGAAATGCGGGTTGAGCACGGCAAGTTCGGAATGCGCATCGCATCTTCAGCAGAGTCACCCGAATTGGCTGAGGAGTTCATTGCGACGGTCAGTCGTGCCTTCCCTGTGATGGATCGGATCCTCGGGCCAGTAGTGGACGAGAGAGTGCGTTTGGGCAGTGT
>JADFTG010000039.1 GCA_022560365.1 Chloroflexota bacterium
CTCTTTAACCTCCTCCTCAAGCTCCGCCACCTCCTTGTCCCGCCGGTGGTAGCCCATGCGCTCGACCATCTCCTGGCAGAGCCCCGCCACCGCCTGCTTGCCCGCGCCGTCGTCCAGCGTCAGCAGAAGAATGATCATGCCGCCTGTCGCCAGACCGCCCGTATAGCTGAAACGCTCGATCAGGAACGTCTCGGCGCCAGCCCGCGCTGCCGCCACGGCCGCCGACACGCCCGCCGAGCCGCCGCCGACGACCAGCACGTCAGGCCGCGCCACCACCGGCAGGCGCGATGCGGGCAACGTTACGAAGTCGGGATCAGGTGACACTCCGGCACGAGGATACACGAGCGGAGCGAGAGAGCAAGCGTCGGCGACAGATGCGCCGGGACAGGCGTGAGTTGCGTCACATTACGCCGGCCAGCAGCGGGTTCCGGCTAACACTGCCATGCCCTAACCTGAGATTCGAGCGCCCGATTCCCGAAAGCCCATGTCTAGCGAACCTTCTGACGCCCCCTCCAACGCTGCCCCCGCGCTAATCGACGAGAAGGACCTCCGCGGTTCGATTTTGCGACTGGCCTGGCCGGTCGTCGTCCAGCAGGCCAGTTTCGCCATGGTCCAGCTCGTCGACACCGCGCTCGTCGGCCACCTGGGCGAAGACTCGCTCGCCGGCGTTCGCCTCGGCGGCCAGCTGCTCTGGTTCGCGATGAGCGGCATGATGGCTGTGGGTGTCGGCGCCACAGCCGTCGTCGCCCGCATCGTCGGCTCCGGCGACTCTCGCGACGCCTCGAAAGTCATGCAGACGGTGCTCGTGCTGGCCGTCGCCTGGGGCCTGCTCATGATGGTATTGATGCTGCTTTTCGGCGGCTGGATGCTGGGCGTGCTTGGCGCCGAACCCCAGGCGCAGAGTGAAGGCACCGACTATCTGCTGGGGCTCGCCTTCGGCCTGCCGTTCTTCTCATTCGTCTTCGCCGGCAACGCCGCCCAGCAGGGTGCCGGCGACACCCGGTCGCCCATGGTCGTCGGCCTGCTGATCAACGTCGTCAACGGCTTCGCTTCATACGCCCTGATCAACGGCCCCGGCCCGTTCCCGCGGCTGGAAGTGCTCGGTTCCGGGGTCGGCTTCACGATTGCTGGTATCTTCGGTGCCGTCCTCGTCGCCGGCGTCCTGATATCCGGGCGGCGCACGCTCAGTTGGATCCCCTTCCGGCGGGGCGCTTTCAACGTCGCCGACGCCCGGCGCATCCTGAACATCGGCGTGCCTGCCGGCCTGGAGCAGGCGCAGTTCAACATCGCCTTCATGATCTACACGCGCATCATCGCCTCGCTCGGCACGACGGCGCTGGCCGCTCACGGCGTCACGCTGGCGATGCAATCGCTTACCTTCAACATTGGCTTCGCGCTCAGCATCGCGACATCGGCGATCGTCGGCCAAACGTTGGGCGCGCAGCGCCCGGACCTCGCCGAGAAGGCCTCCTACATGACGATGCGGTATTCGCTCGTCTTTATGTGTGTGGTCGCTGTTATCCTCATGACTCTTGGCGGCCAGATCACCTCGCTCTTCGTCGGCGGCGAGAACGCCGGCGCCGTCGTCGACATCGGCCGCGACCTGATGTTCATCTTCGCCTTTGCCTTGCCGGGGCTCGCCATCAGCCTCTCGCTGTCGGGGAGCCTGCGCGGCGCCGGTGACACCCGCGCTGTCCTCTACATAATGGCCGGCACTACGTGGATCGTGCGGCTAGTGCCCGCATACCTCCTGGCGATCACCTTCGGGCTGGGCGTCCCGGGTGCCTGGCTGGCTGCCATCGCCGACATCAATATTCGTGCGATCATCATGTTCCTCAGGTTCCGTCGCGGGAAATGGAAGCACATCAAGGTCTGACGCCTGCTAAGATTGTTGCAGAAGGAATCGCCCGTGTCCGTCACCGTCTACACCCTGCGAAACTGCGAAGTCAGCGACAAGGCCGTCGCCGCTCTCCGCGAGCGCGGAGTCGACCTCGAAGAGCGCCGCGTGGACGAGAACGCCGACTGGTGGGAAGAGGCGCTCGACTACGCCATGGCCGTCCCCATCATCATCTGGGAGGACGGCCGGGTCGAGCTGGGGTGGGATGGCGAACACGGCTGAGAGATCACCTGAGGGGCGCCGTGAGCGTCTCGACCGGCTGCCCATGCGCATCTATGACACGCTGACCCGCAAGAAGGAGGAGTTCGCTCCGCTTCAATCGGGGCACGTCCGGATCTACTCCTGCGGGCCCACCGTCTATCGCTACGCCCATATCGGCAACCTGCGTTCATACCTCATGGCGGACTGGCTGCGCCGCCTTCTAGAGGCAGACGGATACACAGTGCACCACGTCAAGAACATCACCGACGTCGGCCACATGCGCGAAGGCCGGCTCGAACAAGAAGAGGACCGGATCATCGCCGCCGCCCGTGCCGAGGGCAAGCCGGCCGCGGAGATCGCCCGCTTTTACACAGACGCCTTCCTCGAAGACGAAGCGAAGCTCAACATCCTTCCCGCCGGCGACTTCCCGAAGGCGACGCAGTACGTCCCGGCGATGGTCGAGATGGTGAAGTCGCTCGTCGACTCCGGCTGTGCTTACGAGGCCGGCGGCAACGTCTACTTCAGCGTCAGCAGCTTTCCTGAGTACGGCAAGCTCTCTCATCAGCGGTCAGAGGACCTGCAGGAAGGCGACCGGGTCGAACCCGACCCGCTCAAGCGCGACCCCCGCGACTTCGCCCTCTGGAAGGCTGCCGAGCCCGGGCGCGCCCTCAAATGGGAGAGCCCATGGGGCGACGGCTTCCCCGGCTGGCACATCGAATGCTCCGCCATCGTCGCCTCGGTCCTCGGCGACGAGATCGACTTCCATACCGGCGGCGTCGATAACATCTTCCCGCACCACGAGGACGAAATCGCCCAGAGCGAGTCCGTGCTCGGCCGCCAGCACGTCCGCCGCTGGGTGCACGGCCAGCACCTGCTCGTCGACGGCGTCAAGATGGCGAAGTCCACCGGCAACGTCTACCTCATCTCCGACCTGGAGCGCCGCGGCTTCGACCCGCTCGCCTTCCGCTACCTCTGCGCCAACGCCCACTACGGCACGCGCCTCAACTTCACGCCGTCTTCCCTTCGTGCCGCCCAGCGCGGCCTCAACCGTCTGCGCGCCGCTACGCACGGCGCCAGCGGTCGCCTGACCAAGAAGGCCCGCGCCGAGGGCGACAACGGCGCATCGCCTTCTGGGACGCCGCCCGCGACGGCCTCAACATCCCGGCCGCGCTTGCCGTCGCCTGGAGCGTCGCCCGCTCCCGTCTGCCCGGCGCAATCAAGCGAGAGTTGCTCATGGACTTCGACCGCCTCCTCGGCCTCGATCTGGCGATGGCGCTCCCTGTGCCGCAAGTCACCAGCGAAGTCGCCGCCCTCGTACGCAAGCGCCACCAGGACCGCAGGGCCAGGCGCTGGGACGCCGCCGACAGCATCCGCGACCGCATCACCGATATGGGGCTCGAAGTGCGCGACGACCGGCCCGGGACCACCGTGCTGCCGTGGCCGGCGTGGAAGCATGACGACGGCAACATCGCCTCGAGCGCGGACGTCAGCTCGCGCCTGGACGAGACGCCGGATCTCGACTTCACGGTCGCTATCGTCGCCCGGCGTGGCTGCGAGGAGCTGCAGCGCTGCGTCTCCTCGGCCCTGGCCTGGCTCGGCGATGCGGGCGAAGTGATCGTCGTCGATAATGGCTTCCCGGAGGAGTGCGAGCCCGTGACCGACAAGATCGGCGAGGCCGCCGAACATCTGCGCTTCTTCCGCGCCGACCACTTTCTGGGCAGCGCCGCCGGCCGCAACGTCGCGCTTCGCCAGGCGCGCGGCCGCTACGTCGTACTCCTCGACACGAGCGTTGAGGTCACGGGCGATCTCTTCGCTGCGCTGCGCCCGCTACTTGAGGACGAGACGGTCGGCGTCGCCGGCCGCTGGGGCGTCGTCACAGACGACATGCGCAGCTTCAAAGAAACGGAGTCGGCCGGCGACGTCGACGCCGTCGAGGGCTATCTCATGGCGTTCCGCCGCGACGTGCTCCGCGAGGCCGGCCTGCTGGACGAGAAGTTCCGCTTCTACCGCCACCTTGACCTCGATTTCAGCTACGCTATTCGCAGCTGCGGCTACCGCGCTGTCATCGATACCGACTTGCCCGTCAAGCGTCACGACCACGTTGAGTGGCTGGCGACGCCGCCGGCCGAGCGCGAGCGCCTGAGCAAGCGCAACTTCTACCGCTTCTTGCGCAAGTGGGGCGGCCGCGAAGAGTTCACGGCGCCGCGGCGCTAGTCTTCGCCCTTGCCGAGCGTCTTATCGATCCGCGTGCGTACTGAGCGCTCGCCCCGCCGCAACACGGACCGCACCGCCGCCATGCGCGATGCGACCTGCCTCTGGATCGGCCGCCACGGCGCCACGTGGCTCGGAATCGGCACCGACCAGCGCAACGCCAGCGCCGCCCAGGACAGGCCGGCGCCAAAGCTGCTGAGCACCACGTAGTCGCCGACGTCCACGCGTCCGGTGCTGAGCGCCTCGCACAGCGCGATCGGGATCGACGCCGCGCTCGTGTTCCCGTATTCGCGCACGTTAGAGAACACCTTCTCGGGCGGCAGTCCCAGCCGCTTGGCGGTCGCCTTCATGATGCGCTCGTTGGCCTGGTGCGGGATGAACAGCGAGATATCCTCGGGCTTCAGCCCGGAGGACGCCATCACCTGCTCCGCCGCACGCGGCATGATCTGCGTCGCCCAGCGGAAGATCTGCGGGCCGTTCATCGTCAGGTAGTTCTCGTCGGCCGCTGCGGCGGCACCGTTCGTGGCTTTTTCGTGGCCGTTGGCGGAGCCGCCGGGGGTGCCGTTGCTGCTTGCCCGCACGCGAGAGGCTCCCTTGATCGTTAGCAGACCGGCGCCGGAGCCGTCCGAGCCCATCGTCGAGCCCATGATCCCCGGCTCCTTCGCCTGGCGCAGCACGACCGCGCCGGCGCCGTCTCCGAAGAGCACGCACGTGCTGCGGTCCTGCCAGTTGAGGTAGATCGAAAGCTCGTCCGCGCCGATCACCAGCACGTTCTTGGCGCGGCCCGACTCCACCTGCGCCGCGCTCGTGGCCAGCGCGTAGACGAAGCCGGAGCAGGCGGCGTTCAAGTCCATCGCGCCGGCGTTCAGCATCCCCAGGCGGTCCTGCACGATCGAAGCCGTCGCCGGCATCACATGGTCCGGCGTGCACGTTGCGACGACGATCAGGTCGATGTCTCCGGAATGCAGGCCAGCCACGGCCATCGCCTGCACCGCGGCCTTCGTTGCCATGTCAGACGTTGCCTCGTCCGCTTCTACCACGCGGCGGCGCTCGATCCCCGTGCGAGAGAAGATCCATTCGTCGGAAGTGTCCAGCCCCATCGTCACGAACGTGTCGTTAGGCATCACGCGCGGCGGGACGTACATCCCCCAACCGGCGATTTCGGCGTATCGGCGTTTCATCTCGGCCTGTCGAGCGGACCGCTCCTGGCGCTACTCCTTGTCTATGCCGAGCGATTCGGCCGCAATCTGCCAGATCTCGTCCGGCTTGAAGAACCCGTCGCGGTAGTCCACCCAGCGGTCGCTCGCCTCGTCGTAGCGGCCATTGTAGGCGTCCTGCACGCGGTCGTAAATCTCCTTGACGACGCGGCTCACCGACGTGAACCGCTGCTCGACACCGCGCTTCGCGGCCTCGTCGTTGAGAATCGCCACGATGCCTTCAGACCCGCTCAGCGCGCCGACGAGGTGCCGCTCGGCGCCTTCGCTACCGACGAGCGCCGGGTCGTACGCCAGGTAGATCAGCCCGCCCGGGGCCTCAGCCTGCCGCTCGATGCCAGCCTGGTGAATGCCAGCCTGCGTCGAGAACACCTCACCGATCACCGGCGCGTTGAGCGCGACGTTCGTCAGCGTTTCCTCCACCAACGCCCGCATCTGCTGCAGGATCGTGAGGTCGAACCCCGGGTCGCCGTAGAGGCGGATGTAGCTCAGCAGCATCTGCTCAAGCGACGTATTGCCGGTGCGCTCACCGAGTCCCGCGAAAGCAACGTTGACCTTGCGGCAGCCGTAGCGCCACGCGGCGATCGAGTTCGCCGTCGCCACGCCGAAGTCGTTGTGGCCGTGGAACTCCAGCTCTGCGCCCGTCTCACGGTAGAGCGTCGAGACCAGCTTCGGGATACCCTGCGGCATCGCTGCGTGAGCGTCCGGGATGCCCCAGCCGATCGTGTCGCAGATACGGAACTTCGCGCGGCCCTCGGTGTGGTCCAGCACCGTCTGGATGAACGGGATCACCCAGCCGTGGATGTCGGCGCGCGTCGTGTCTTCCAGGTGCACGCGCGGCGTGATATCGTGCTCCAGCGCCGTCATGATCGGCTTCAGATACTTCTCGATCGCTTCCGCCTTCGTGTGGAAGCCCAGCTTGTCGAAGATGTGGTGGTCCGATGCCGACGCCAGCATCCCCGTCTCCGTGACGCGGCCTTGCGTTACCGCGTAGAGTTCCTTGACGTCCTTCGGGTTGGCGCGGATCCAGGTCGTGATCTTCGGGTACTCGTAGCCGCGCTCCAGCAGCTTCTCCAGCACCCAGAGGTCTCGCTTCTGGTAGATGAACGTCTCGATCTCGTGGATGCGGCCGCTACCGTTGTCCAGCAGGTGCAGCAGGTCGACGTACTTGAGGCGCGCCTCGTTGGGGAAGAACGCGAAGCGGGCGTCCTGCGCACCGTCGCGCAGCGTCGTATCGGTAAGTAGCTTCGGTTCTACGTCTGTGACCGGTAGCGGGGCGGCTTCGTCTTCGAGGATGACCGGCGGCATCTGCCCATCGAAGTTGTAATAGACACGATCCTCGTTAACTAAGTTCTTGGTTACCATCTACCCTTCCATGCTAGGTATGCGTCTATCTCCATATTATACGCTCCCGCATGGCCGCAATTCGCCTTCAGTGTGGCGCAAACAGGCCTATCCCCAGCACCTGTTCGGCACACCCGCCCGCCGCCTTGTTCCGCACATACATGGGCGTACCCTCGTGGCTCACGGAGTTCGTCTGGGGCCTCGACCATGTCGAGGATTTCTGGCCCCCCACGTCGATGCCGTCGTCGCGGAAGAGAACCGGACTTTCGCCCGCATCCAGAAGGGCCCTGCGCACAAGGAGGCCGTGCGCTCCTTCGTCGAGAAGCGCGAACCCCGCTTCAACCAGGCCTAAGCCGTCTGCACCAGCACCGCCTCGTACAGGCCGATCACGGGCGGCCCTTCCAGCACGCCGGCGACCGATCCCTGGCGGTGGCCCTTCGCGAACGCCTCGCTCTGCGTCCAGTCGATGAACGACTGGCGGTCCTGCCACGTCGTGTGGCTGACATAGTCGCCCGTGTTGTCGCTCTTCAGCAGCATGAACTCCACGAAGCCAGCCACGCCCTTGAGGTACGTCTCGCGCTCGCGCCACTGCTTCTCGAAATCGGCCTCGCGGCCGGGCGCCACCTTGAAGTTGTTCATCGCCACAAACATCGCATCCTCCTATGTTGCCGTCGTATAGCTCGCGTCCGTCAGCCGCACCAGGTCGTCCACCGCCAGCTCGACGTCTATCCCGCGCGCGCCGGCGCTGACGTGGATCGTCTCCAGCAACCGTGCCGCCTCGTCGATCAGGACGTCGAAGCGCCCCGCCGGTACAGCCAGCGCCGAAATTCCCCCGACCTGCATGCCGGTCATATCCTCCGCCTCTTTCTGAGTCGCCATCCGTAGCCGCTTCTCGCCCCGCGCCGACGCCAGCGTCTTCAGGTTCGCCTGACCGGCCACCGGCACGATTACGAGCATCGGCCGGCCGCTCGGCGGGTCGCGCAGCACCACGAGCGTCTTGTACACGGTCTCCGCCGGCGCCCCGACGAGCGCCGCCGCCGCCTCGCCGCTGTGGAACTCGCCCGCGTCGTCGTAGACCGTCACGCGGTGCGTAATCCCCTTCGACTCGAGCAGGCGAACGGCGTGCGTCTTCTTCGGAGAGCGCGTCGGCATCAGCCGTGCCAGCTGATCTCGAAGAGGTGCACCGGCTCCTCGAAGCCCTTGGCCACGAAGTCGCCGCGGTCTGCGAACAGAAATCCCTTGCCAGAGCAAAGGCCGCGGATGACGTCCGACACCAGGATCTCGCCTCCCTCCGCCTTCGCGGCGATGCGGGCGGCGAGGATCACCGTGGCGCCGAACAGATCGCCGTCTTCCTCGATCGGCTCGCCGGCGTTCAGGCCAACGCGGACGCTGAGCGGCTCCTGAGCGGAGCGGTTGTGCTCGTCGAACGCCTTCTGAAAGGCGATCGCACACTGAACGGCCCTGGTCACCGAGCCGAACGAGGCCATGAAGCCGTCGCCCATCGTCTTCACCTCGGTGCCGCCGTTCGCCT
>JADFTG010000330.1 GCA_022560365.1 Chloroflexota bacterium
ACGCCAGGCAGCTGGGCGGTCTCGCCGCCGATGAGGGCGCAGCCGGCCTGGCGACAGGCCTCGGCGACACCCTTGACGATCGACTCCGCCTGCCGGGGCACCAGGGTGTCCACGGCGATGTAGTCGAGGAAGAAGAGCGGCTCGGCGCCGCTCGTCAGGACGTCGTTGACGCAGTGGTTGACGAGGTCGTGCCCGACGCCCTCGTAGCGCCCGAGAAGGGCCGCGATCTTGACCTTCGTGCCAACGCTGTCCGTACTGGCGACGAGCACCGGGTCGTCGTAGCGCCCGAGTTTGAAGAGCCCGGCGAAGGGGCCGACGTCGGCGAGCACCTCCGGGCGGCGCGCAGACTTCGCCAGGCTGGCGAAACGGTCGACGAGCGCCTCGGCGGCGTCGACGTCAACGCCGGCAGCCGCGTAGGCGTCGGGGATATCTGGCTTCTGGCTGGTCACACCGTTGGGCCTTGCACCACGTTGCGGGAACTCCTTCTGGAACGGGCGAACCCAATAATAGCGGGACGAGACGTGCGGTGCTAGCCGGTCTCGGCTTCGCTGTCGGCGGCGGCCGCGACGGGCACCTTCCTGGCCTTGCCGCGTCCTGGGCGTTCGAAGACCAGCTTGTCCATCTGCAGCTGAACCGGCATCGGGTACTCGCCGGTGAAACAGGCGGTGCAGAACGAGTCGCGCGGCTGCTCCACGGCGCGCATCAGGCCATCGAGCGAGAGGTAGGCGAGGGAGTCGGCGCCGATGTGCTGGCGGATCTCGTCGATCTCCTGGCGCGAGGCGATCAGCTCCCATTGCGTCGCCATGTCGATGCCGAAGTGGCAGGGGTTCACGATCGGCGGGGCGCAGATACGCATGTGAATGCTCGCGGCGCCGGCGTTGCGCAGCATCTCGACGACCTTCGGCGTCGTCGTGCCGCGGACGATCGAGTCGTCGACGACGATGAGGCGCTTGCCCTCGATCACCTGCCGCAGCGGGTTGAACTTCAGGCGGACGCCCTGCTCGCGCAGCCGCTGGTCAGGCTTGATGAAGGTGCGGCCCACGTAGCGGTTCTTGACGAGGCCCTCCGTGTACGGGATGCCCGACTCGTTCGCGTAACCGATGGCCGCCGCCGTGGCGGAGTCCGGCACGCCGATCACGATGTCGGCATCGACTGGCGCCTCGCGGGCCAGCTCACGGCCCATGTTGGCGCGGGTCGGCTGCAGCAGCTTGCCGCGGATGACACTGTCGGGGCGGGCGAAGTATATGTACTCGAACACGCAGAGAGCGTCGCGGCGCTTTTCCAGCGCCTGCTCGGCGTGCAGGCCGTCGCCATCGATGACGACAACTTCGCCGCGCTCGACCTCGCGCACGAACTCCGCGCCCAGGTGATCGAGGGCGCAGGTTTCGGAAGCGATGACCCAGCCCTTGCCGTTGAGACGGCCGATGCAGAGCGGTCGCACGCCGTACGGGTCGCGCATGGCGATCAGTGAGTCCGGGGTGACAGCGAGGAAGCAATAGGCGCCGGACAACACCTTCATCGTGTTGGCGGCGCGTTCGAGCCACGAATTGCCGGGCGCAGACACCAGCAGCCGTGCAGCGACTTCGGTGTCAGTCGACGTCTCGAAGTCCGTTCCGCCGTCCTCCAGGTCGTCCCGCAGGACGTCGGCGTTGAGCAGGTTGCCGTTGTGTCCCAGCGCCAGCTCGCCGTTCGTGCCTTCGACATGCACCGGCTGCGCGTTCTCGCTGCGGCTGGAGCCGGTCGTAGAGTAGCGTGTGTGGCCGATGGCGACGTGGCCGGGCAGGTGGCCCAGGTCGTGCTCCTCGAAGACCTGCGAGACGAGGCCCATGCCCGTGCGCACGTGAAGCGACTGGCCGTCACCAGAAACGATCCCGGCACTCTCCTGGCCGCGGTGCTGCAGCGCGTAGATGCCGTAGAAAGTGATGCGGGCTACGTCTTCGCCCGGCGCGTAGACGCCAAAGACACCGCACTTGTCCTTCCAGGCGTCGCTAGGCATCCACAGACCCCGTAAACCGGGGGAAAGAAGGGTCGTCGAGTGAAGTACTCAAGGCATTACTACAAAAGAGACTGCCCT
>JADFTG010000331.1 GCA_022560365.1 Chloroflexota bacterium
CAGCGCCGCCTTCGGCCGCGACTCCACCAGCTCCGTCAGGTCTTCTCGCTCCAGCGTCAGCAGCGTCGTCTTTCGCGACGCCTCCGCGCTCGCCGAGCGCGGCCGCCCGTCCAGCAACGACAGGTCGCCGAAAAACTCGCCGGGCGCCATCATCGCCAGCGTCAGGTCGGCTCCTTGCGTGCCCGGCACATAGATCCGCACCGACCCGTCCTCGACGATGAACATCGACTCGCCCGGGTCGTCCTTGACGAAGATCATGTCGCCCCGGCTGTAC
This sequence comes from Chloroflexota bacterium, assembly GCA_022560365.1. Classification (GTDB taxonomy): domain Bacteria; phylum Chloroflexota; class Dehalococcoidia; order SM23-28-2; family RBG-16-64-32; genus CF-162. The sequence continues at coordinate 275 of JADFTG010000331.1, forward strand.
TTGCGCCGCTGCACACGCTTCGCCAGCCAGCGCAGGTCCTCTCCGGACAGCGCCGCCAGGAACGGCACTCGTTTCAGCAGCTTGGGTTGCATATCCCCTCCGCCAGAATCGTCCTATGAACGGAGCTTCCGCGCAACAGGCACTCCCTCGCCCTGTGCTCATCCGCGCTTCATGCGGTACGATCTGCGCACGACCCAAACCGATCCGGAGGACCGCTTGGACTTCTCCCAGCGAATACAGACTCTGCCGCCATACCTCTTCGCCGAGATCAGCAAGAAGATGGCCGAGAAGCGCGCCCAGGGCGTCGACCTCATCTCGTTCGGCATCGGCGACCCCGACCTGCCCACGCCTGACCACCTGCTCGACGCCCTCGCCGAGGCCTCACGCGACCCCGCCAACCACCGCTACCCCGAAACACAGGGCCTGCCGCAGCTGCGCCAGTCGATCGCCGGCTTTTACAAGCGGCGCTTCGGCGTCCAGCTCGACCCGGACACCGAAGTCCTGCCGCTGATCGGCGCCAAGGAAGGCGTCGCCCACATCGCCATCTGCTTCATCGATCCCGGCGACGTCGCGCTCGTGCCCGACCCCGGCTACCCCGTCTACGCCGTCGGCACGCTGCTCATGGGCGGCGAGCCCTACTACCTGCCGCTGACCGAAGAGAACGACTTCCTCCCGGACCTCGACGCCGTACCAGATCAGGTCGCCCGGCGCGCCAGAGTGCTCTGGCTCAACTACCCCAACAACCCCACCGGCGCCGTCGCCGACATCGCCTTCTTCGAACGCGCCGTCGCCTTCGCCAAAAAGCACGACATCGCCCTCTTGCACGACGCCCCCTACTCCGAGATCGCCTTCGACGGCTTCCGCCCGGTCAGCCTCCTCCAGGCCGAAGGCGCCCGCGACGTCGGCGTCGAGTTCCATTCGCTCTCGAAGTCCTACAACATGACCGGCTGGCGCATCGGCATGGTCGTCGGCAACGCGAAGATCGTCGACGCCCTCATGCGCGTCAAGTCCAACCTCGACTCCGGCATCCCGCAGGCGATCCAGCATATGGCGATCGCCGCCCTCGACGGCCCGCAGGACTGCATCGCCGAGCACAACGCCATCTACACCCGCCGCCGTGACCGGCTCGCCGCCGCGCTCACCGGCCTCGGCCTCCGCCTGCGCCCGCCGCGCGCCAGCCTCTACATCTGGGCCCGCGTCCCCGAGGGCATGACCAGCGTCCAGTTCGCCACCCGGCTCCTCGACGAGGCCGGCGTCGTCGTCACGCCCGGCAGCGGCTACGGCCCGGACCGGAACCCCCGCGGCCGACGCGCCGGCCCAAGCCGGTACTGCGCCCTCGCCCACACCGTCCAGCATCCCCTCCGGCGCCCCATTTAGCGCCCCGGCGGGCACGACGGCGGCCCGTCTGCTGGCGCTCTGGGGCCATTCCGTCGTCCTTCTCACGAAGCCGGAATCTCCGAAGCGGGCCCTCGCCGTGTCGCTCCCTCCCAGTTGCCGCAATCTGTTCGATAGACTCGGCGTGCTCGAAGCCGTGGATGCGGCGGGGTTCTACCGTCGAGGAAGGACCGCCCGAGGAGCTACTTGCTCGCAGAGGGGCTTTCTACCGTCTGGCGGCGGTTGAGTGACAAAGGATTGGTACTACCCTCGGCGAGCGCAGGCCCCAGGGCTATTCTTCACTTCCAAACCGTCTTTACGGGGCGATAGCGTCGCAACCGCTGGTCGCCCGTAACGAGCGTCGCGCCCAAGGCGAGCGCCGTGGCGACGATCAGTCGGTCGGCGGGGTCGCGGTGCGGAAAGC
>JADFTG010000332.1 GCA_022560365.1 Chloroflexota bacterium
GCTCGATCTTGTGCATGACGGTGTTCGGCGGCAGGTACATGTACTGGCTGAAGCCGCCCCAGAGCGACGGCCAGACGTCGGCCGTCGTCTGACCGTGCCGGTACTGCTGGCCATACCCGCGGTCGGTCTGGTTGCAGAACCGGTATCGCCCGGTGTAGCAGTACTTGCAGTGGCCGCAGGGGATGTACTCCTCGGGGATGACGAGGTCTCCCTCCTTCACGCCCCAGCGTTCCTCCGCCTCCTTGCCGATGCGCGCGATCACGCCGACGTTCTCATGTCCCATGATCCGCGGCTTCGGCACTTCGCGGTGGTACGTGTTGACGTCGGCGCCGCAGATGCCCACGGCCTCCATCTTGAGCAGCCCGTCGTTCGACGAGATCTCTGGCAGGTCGTACTCCCGGAACTCGAACTTCCTTGGCGCCACGAGCGTCGCCGCTACGGCTTTCTCGGCCATCACTTTCTCCTGACTGTGCGTCCTTCCGCCGAGGAAGGACTGCCGCTTGGCGATCGCGGCCGGGCCAGCGCCCAACCGCCTCTGTCAAAGACCCACGCCCTGCGCTGGCGAGTGGGTCAAGGGCAGTGCCCTTGCCACGTTACGCCCGCGTGAAAAACGCGTCAAACGCTTGGCGGAGCCGCGCGGGCTTTCGCTTCTCCCGTCTTTGTGGCACCCTCTCGTCCGCACGCGGCCACCAAGAGGAGCGTCATGGCTGACAAGGTCACGATCCCGGCACTGCAGCAGATGAAGCGCGATGGGCAGAAGATCGTGGCGTCGGTCGTCTACGACTACCAGATGGCCCAGGTCGTGGACCGCGCCGGCGTCGACCTCGTCTCCGTCGGCGACTCGGTGGGCGCCAACCTCTGGGGCCAGCCGGGGCTGCTCGAGGTCACGATGGACCAGATGGTCCTGGCGTGCCAGGGCGTCCGCCGCGGCGTGAAGCGGGCGCTCGTGAGCTGCGACTTCCCCTTCGGCCCGCTCCAGGAGGGCACCGACTCGGCGGTCCGTGCCGCGATACGGATCGTCAAGGAGGGAGGCGCTGACCTGGTCAAGCTGGACGGTGCCGCCGACTTCCCCGACGCGGTCCGGGCGATCGTCCGCGCCGGCATCCCGGTCTTCGGGCAGCTCGGCATCACGCCGCAGACCGCTCAGCGCTACGGGGGCATCGGCGTCGCCGGGACCGAGCTCGCGCTCCAGCTCAAGGACGAGCTCGTGCGTGGCGCGAAGCTGCTCGAGGAGTGTGGCGCCTCCATCCTCGACTTCCAGAACAGCGGCCCGGTCGCGGGGGCCGACGTGGTCGGCGCGGTGTCGATCCCAGTGATCGGCGGCGTGGGGGGCGGCCCGTGGCTGGACGGACGGATCAGGGTGGCGTGGGCGGCGGCCGGCTACATGGCGGGCGCTCTTGACGACGACGGCGAGCGCTATGCGAACGTCGCGCGGATCGCGCTCGATGCCATCACGGCGTACGCCGACGATGTGCGCGAAGGGCGCGACATCAAGGGCGCGCCGATCCCGCCACTGCGGGCTTAAGAGGCGCTCCGAGCACAGGTGCCTGTGAGAAGCCCCGGACGAGCGGTCGAGAGCCGTCCCCCCGTTCGTGCTGAGGCTCTCGAAGTACGAACGAGCGCTTGCCCGCTCGCTACCGTACTCCTAGGCAAGCCCTCTCTCGCCCTTCGAGAGCCTCAGGACGAGCGGACGGGAGCCGATCGCGGAGCGTGGTGCGCCTCCCGTCACCGAGCGTCTGAGCGCGCGTGCCGGTGACAGGTTCAGGCCGAACGTCGGAGAACCGCTCCCCCGTTCGTGCTGAGGCTCTCGAAGTACGAACGAACGCCTGCCTGCACGCTACCGTTCTCCTAGGCAGGCCCTCTCTCGCCCTTCGAGGGCCTCAGGACGAGCGGGCAGGCGCAGGCGTCCTGCGAACCCATGGTGCGGTGCCGCGCGGCAGCAAGTGGGTTCAGGGCGAGGCCCTTATAATCGAGCGCGTATGGCCGAAGCGCGCGACGCTCTCCTCGATGGTCTCAACCCGGCCCAGCGCGAAGCCGTCGAGCACGTCGACGGCCCGCTGCTCATCGTCG
>JADFTG010000333.1 GCA_022560365.1 Chloroflexota bacterium
GTTAAGTATCCCGCCTGGGGAGTACGGCCGCAAGGCTAAAACTCAAAGGAATTGACGGGGGCCCGCACAAGCAGCGGAGCGTGTGGTTTAATTCGATGCAAAGCGAAGAACCTTACCAGGGCTTGACATGTCGGTGGTACCCCTACCGAAAGGATGGGGGACCCTTCGGGGAGCCGTCACAGATGCTGCATGGCTGTCGTCAGCTCGTGCCGTGAGGTGTTGGGTTAAGTCCCGCAACGAGCGCAACCCTCGTCGCTAGTTGCACTCTCTAGCGATACTGCCGCGTTTATGCGCGGAGGAAGGTGGGGATGACGTCAAGTCATCATGGCTCTTACGCCCTGGGCGACACACACGCTACAATGGGTAGGACAACGGGCAGCCACGTCGCGAGACGGAGCGAATCCCTTAAACCTACCCCCAGTTGGGATTGCAGGCTGAAACCCGCCTGCATGAACGTGGAGTTGCTAGTAACCGCAGATCAGCCTTACTGCGGTGAATACGTTCCCGGGCCTTGTACACACCGCCCGTCACGTCATGGAAGCCGGTAACGCTTGAAGTCGCACAGCCAACCGCAAGGAGGCCTGCGCCGAGGGCGGGACTGGTGACTGGGACGAAGTCGTAACAAGGTAGCTGTACCGGAAGGTGCGGCTGGATCACCTCCTTTCTAGGGAGCTCGCGCAAGCGATATCCTAGGTCGTACGTTTCAGGAGGACCGCGCACGTCGGACGATCGGTAGAGTTCTGCTCCCTCGTCTCGCCGTCACGGCCCACTGTCCTTCTCTCTCCTTCTTCGGAAGGAAGTGGGGAAGGAACCTGAGCGTCGGCGTCTTTCCTTCCACTATTCACTGCGTCGAAGGTGCGTCGAGGGGCCAGCGGGAGCTGGCCTCTCTTGCGTCCATTTGACGCTCTCCACGACGCGTCCCTATACTCGGTTCCCCGGGCCGCTAGCTCAGTTGGTTAGAGCGTTGCTCTGATAAAGCAGAGGTCCTGGTTCGAATCCAGGGCGGCCCACCACCATGCCGAAACCCACGACCATCCCCACGATCGCCCGCCCGGCTATCCTGCGGCTGCTCGCCGCGCTGCTCGTGCTGGGCGTCCTGACCGGCTGCGCCTCCCCGAAGCCGGTCGTGACCATCCTCACGCAGAACCTCTACATGGGCTTCGATGCCCTCGCGCTCCTCGAGCGCCCCACGCCGCCCAACGTCGAGGCCGCGTTCGCCCAGGTCGCCGCGAGCGACTTCGCCGCGCGGGCGGCGGCGCTCGCGGAGGAGATCGCCGAGCAGCCGCCCGACCTCATCGCGCTCCAGGAGGCGGTGCTCTTCCGCACGCAGGAGCCGGGCGATCTGCTGCGCGGGAACTTCGCGCCGAACGCCACGGTCGTCGCCTACGACTTCGTCGCGATCCTCACCGACGCGCTCGCGGCCCGCGGGCTCACGTACACCATCGCGGGCGTCGTCACCAACGTCGACATCGAGATGCCGGGCGCCGGACGCGACATCCGGCTGACGGACCGCGACGTGATCCTGGCCAGGAGCGGGCCGGGCTCGCGCGGGCTGCGGGTCTCGAACGTCCGGGGGGAGAGCTACGCGGCGAGCTTCGCCGCGCCGGGGGCGCTCAGCGCCATCCCCATCGCGCGCGGCTGGGTCTCCGTCGACGTAGCGGTCGACGGCGCCGCGTTCCGGTTCGTGACGACGACGCTCGAATCGCTCGAGGTGTACGCGGGCATCGCGCCGGAGGTGCAGGCGGCGCAGGCCGGCGATCGCCTGCCGATGAACCGAACTGTCTCTAAGCTGTGGTCATAATTGGCACATCGCTTGGAAAACCACTGCCACCAGCGTCGTCAGACCAGGGCCTGCTCCAGATCGCCGAGCATCCCTACCCCGACGTTGTCATCGAGATGTTTGAGAACAACCGCGAATGCAGCAAGTGTGGGCGCTCGGCGTACCGCTACCGCTGGCTTGTAGAAAGCGACTGGCAGTACGTGAGGGACAACCGTACGACTCCATCCCCCTGGTACTGCATCTGCGGGTTCGAGATTGGCATCAAGTACAATGAGGAGAT
>JADFTG010000334.1 GCA_022560365.1 Chloroflexota bacterium
GGTCAACGAGGGCCTTTCGCAGGTCGCGGGGCAGCTCGTCGGCGGCGGCGAGGTCTGGATACCGCAGTTCCTCGCGCAACCCGACCTGCAGCTCAATCACTGGCCGTCGGGTGCGGACTCCATCCCGAACTACGCGGCCTCGGAACTCTTCTTCGCCTACCTGCTCGACCATTACGGCGGCCGCGTGAACGCAAGCACATTGCTCAACGAGCCCGGCGACGGCTGGGACGGCATCGATGCGTACCTCGCCGCCTACGGCACGACGTCCGATAACGTCTTCGCCGACTGGGTAGTCGCCAACTGGCTCGACGCCGCTGACGGCCCGCACTCGCATCCGAACCTGGACCTGACGACGTCGGTCGCGCAGTCGGTTGACGCTGGAGAGAGCGGCGACGGCACCGTGCGCCAGTTTGCCGCCGACTACTTCCGCGCGGACAGTGGCACGTTCCGCTTCGACGGCGCAGACGAGGTAACGATCGGCGTTCCGGACCACGATGGCGCCTTCTGGTGGTCCGGCCGCGGCGACTCGATCGACTCGCGCCTGACCCGCCAGGTCGACCTGCGGGACGTCAATCAGGCGACCCTGAGATTCGACACCTGGTACGCCATCGAACGCGGCTGGGATTACGCCTACGTGGCCGCTTCGACGGACGACGGCGCCACCTGGCGCACCCTGCCCGGCCAGCGCACGACGGCGGACAACCCGACCGGGGCGTCGTTCGGCCACGGTTACACCGGCACGAGCGGCGGCTGGATCACGGAAGAGATCGACTTGAGCGACTTCGCCGGCCGGCAGGTCCTCATCCGCTTCGAGTATGTCACGGACGACTCCACCAACCAGACCGGATTCGCGGTCGACAACATCGAGCTGCAGAAGAGCGACTTTGTGGACGCAGCCCGGCTCGATGGCGGCTGGCAAGCGGAGGGATTCCGCATCGTCGACGAGCCGCTCCAGCAGCGCTTCATCGTCCAGTTCATCGACAGCGACGGAGAGGTCGCCAGCGTCCGGCCAGGGTCGGACAACGTCGTCGAAGTCGAGCTGAGTGGCCCGACCACGGTCGTCATCGCCGCGATCACGCGCGTGACGACCGAACCGGCATCGTACTCCTGGTCGCTGTCGCCGTAGACCGCAACGTCCTCTATCATTACGACCCGTGATGATGATCTCCGTGATCGGCGGGGAGGCCTCCGGCGAAGCGGCGCTCGGCGCCGCAGAAGCCGTTGGCCGCGAGATCGCCCGCCGCGGCGCGACGCTCGTCTGCGGTGGGCGCGGCGGTGTGATGGAGGCGGCCTGCCGCGGCGCTCGCGCTGAGGGCGGCCACACGATCGGCATCATGCCCGGCCGCAGCCACGACGAGACGCCGCCCAACCCACACGTCGAGTTCCCCGTGTTCACGGGCCTCGGGTTCACGCGCAACGTCATCGTCGTGCTCAGCGGCGAAGCGGTCATCGCCATAGACGGCGCTTACGGCACGCTGAGCGAGATCGCCTTCGCGCTGATCCACGAGGTGCCGATCGTCGGCCTCGACACCTGGGACTTCGACTACGGAGGCCACGACGAAGACCGCATCGTCCGCGTCAGCGACCCCGTCGTCGCCGTCGAGCAAGCCATCGCGCTCGCCGAAAAGCGGCGCGCCAGCAGACCAGAGTAGTCATGACCAGCAAGATCGCATCGATCAGCGCCCGCGAGATTCTGGACTCGCGCGCCAACCCCACGATCACCGTCGAAGTCACCCTCGAAAGTGGGGCGCGCGGCGCGGCCGCTGTGCCCTCCGGCGCCTCCACCGGCGCACTCGAAGCCGTCGAGCTGCGCGACGGCGACGCGCGGCGCTACGGCGGCAGGGGAGTCTTGCAGGCGATCGCCAACGTCCGGGACACGATCGCGCCGAAGATCGTCGGCCTGCCCGGCGATGCCCAGCGCGAGATCGATCAGGCGATGATCGACCTCGACGGCACGCCGAACAAAGCGAAGCTGGGCGCGAACGCGATCCTCGGCGTCTCGCTCGCCGTCGCGCACGCGGCCGCAGCCGAGGCGGGCGAACCACTGTACCGCTATCT
>JADFTG010000335.1 GCA_022560365.1 Chloroflexota bacterium
ATCGCCTCGACGGCCTCGCCCAGGAGCACCATGTCGCCTTCCTCGATCCCCAGGTACTCCAGCGTTCCCAGATCGTACTGCATGACCTCCTCGTCGACCGTCAGCTCCGTCGCGAAGTCGATGATTCCGAGGTCGCGCTGCCGATAAGTCTCCAGTAGAACCGGTGCCTTGAACAGGCTTGCAGCGTAGTAGGTGGCGTTCGGGTTGATCGCGGCGTAGCGCCCGTCGGCGAGGTTGTGGACGATCACGGAGAACCCACCGTCGAGCCCGTCCAGCGCACCTTCGACGGCGGCGAGCAGGCCCGGATCGGCAGCCGGTGGGGCGAACGGTGACGGCACTGCCGGAAACGCGGCGCTGCCGGCCAGCCAGTCGAGCGAGATCAGCTCGCCGGTCGCCTCGGGCGCCTCGGTCGGTGTGCTCGTCAGACGGGGCGAGGGCGAGCTTCTGTCCGGTGTACCGAGGACGACGAACGGCGTCGCGACCGGTCCGCTGGGATCCGAATCGCCGCCGCCGTTGCAGGCGCCGAGGGCGAGCGGAACGATGAGGAACAGGGCGAGCGGGGCGAGCGGTCTCATACGTAGTAAGAATAGCGCGACGGCGGGCGCTTATACTGGACAACGCACGAAGCGAGCGAAAGGGAGCGGCATGGCGAGCGGTACGGAGCGGCTGACGAAGCTGGCGTCCTGCGCGGGTTGCGCGGGCAAAGCGGGCATGAAGGAGCTGTCGCAGGTGCTGAAACACCTCTCGGACCTCTCCGCCGATCAGCCTGACCTGCTGGTCGGCCTGACCGCGCCGGACGACGCCGCCGTCTATCGCCTGAACGACGATCAGGCTGTCGTGCTGACGGTCGACTTCTTCGCGCCGCTGGTGGACGACCCCTACGACTACGGCGCGATCTCCGCGACCAACGCCATGAGCGACGTCTACGCCATGGGCGGCGAGGTCGTGCTGGCGCTCAACATTGCGGCGTTTCCGGAAGACATGGCGTCGGAGACGATCGCGAAGGTGATCCAGGGCGGCGCCGAAAAGGTGCGCGAGGCTGGCGGCGTCATCGCCGGTGGGCACACGATCCTCGACGACGAGCCGAAGTACGGCCTGTGCGTGATGGGGCTGGTGCACCCGGACGCCATCTTTCGCAAAGGAGGCGCGCAGCCGGGCGACGTGCTCTTCCTGACGAAGGCGCTGGGGACAGGCATCATCGCGACGGCGGCCGGGCGCGATGAGGCGTCGCCGGAGCATCTGGCCGCTGCGGTCGAGAGCATGACGACGCTCAACCGCCACGCTGCGCACGTTGCGCGCGAGATCAGCGCGCGCGCGATGACGGACGTCACCGGCTACAGCCTCCTGGGCCACGCGCGCGAGGTGGCAGCGGCGGGCGAGGTCTGCCTGCGCATCATCGCGCCGGCGGTGCCCGTTCTACCGGGCGCGCTGGAACACGCGAAGGGCGGCATCTCGACGGCCGGCGCGAGGCGAAACCGCGAGTTCTACGGCGAGCACGTCCGCATGGACGAGGCAGTCAGTGAGGCGATGGAAGGCGTGCTGTTCGACCCACAGACATCGGGCGGGCTGCTGATGGCGGTCGCGCAAGAACGCGTCGAGAATTTTTCAGCGTTGCAAGACCGATCTGCGCTTAACATCGTTCTGCGGATCCTCTCTGCGGCAGACGTTCTGGTCGCCGGCGAGCCGAAATAAGACAACGCGCCGCCACGATATTGCCCGCACAGAAACGAACGGCGACGGTTCAGCCAAGCTGAATCTCTCAAGGCGAAATGCGGGTACCCGTTTTATCGGCTCCCTCACAACCCTGGAAGTGTGCCCGTCCCTCGACTGACGCAAAATCTGATGCGTCATCAGCAGCGATACTGGCCTCAACGGTGCGAAAATGGCTGGTGTCAGAGGCTTTGTCGGCGAAACCCTTCTACGCTGGCCGCGCGCTGCTGCACCCTGACGATGGCACCGTCAATGATCCGGTATCCAAAGCCCAAGTCGTCTGCCACGCCTTTGAAGTTCTTGAAAAAACCCGCCAACGGCTGCCTTCGACCAGCGCGAAAAGCTTT
>JADFTG010000040.1 GCA_022560365.1 Chloroflexota bacterium
ACGGTGCGGTTCGGCGGCTGGACGGCGGAGCAGACGCTGCGCTTCCCGGTGTTCGAGGCAGCGCGCCCAGACGTGCCGGCAGTCAGTTGTGTGCTCCCGGAGTCCACGAAATGAACTCGTTTACGTGGTGGTTCGTGAACCTGGGCGTGACGCTGATCTGGCTCGCGATCGCGGTGAAGTCAGGGAGCTGGTTCATGGCGCTGGGCGTCGTCGTGTACCTGCCGATAGCGTTCCTGATCGAGCTGCCGGAGACGAGCAGCACGGAGACGTGGGACGACGACCAGGACGAGGGCTGGTTCGGCTAACGCCGAGCCGAGATCAGTCTTCCGGATCGCCGGCGGCCTCGATCATCGCGCCGAGGTCGTGCTTCTCGTCGAGGATGTTCGCCCAGAGGTCGCCGATTTCGGCGAGGCGGCCGGGCGCGGTGAGGATCGTGAAGTCGGTCGGATAGACGTCGCGAAGCTCTTCCCAGCGCAGGGGCATGGAGACGCCGGCCCAGGGTAGCGGGCGCGGCGAGTAGATCGAGGCGAGCGTCTTGCCCTTGGTGTTCTGGAGGTGATCGAAGAAGATCTTTCCCTTCCGCTTTACTGTCGCCCACTCCATCGTTATGTCGCGTGGGTGCGCGCGTAAGAGGAACTTGCCGATCGTCTCGGCGGCGGCGCGGACGACGTCGTAGTCGAGCTGACGGAGAATCGGCACGTAGATGTGCAGGCCGGTCTTGCCTGTCGTCTTGACGAACGAAGAGAGGGAGAGCGAATCCAGCAGCTCCTTGAGCCAGAGCGCGACTTCAACGGTCTTCTTGAAGGCCTTGCGGTTCAGCTCCGGCTCGTCGCCCTTCGCCTCTTCTCCGGAGTAGATGTAGGGGTCGAGGTCGCAGACGATGAAGTCGGGGAAGTTAAGCCGGGACTGGTCGAACTGCTCGTCGGAGCCGGCGTACGTCTCCGGCAGGTGCGCGCCGTCGGGGCCGGGGCTGACGCGCGAGTACCAGGTGTGCAGCTCGATGTCGGCGATCTGACCGAGCCAGAGGAGCGTCGGCAGGTTGTTGCAGAGGAGGTAGTCGCCGTCCTGGGCGTTGCCGCCGGACCAGAGCGTGACCGAATCGACGAACGCGGGGAGCTTGCCTTCCCAGTGCTTCTGGTAGAAGTGGCTCTCGGCGATGCCGTTGGGGTAGCGGGTGAGCGTGAGCGGCCGGTCGCGCATGTGCGGCAGGATGTAGGGCGAAATGCGCGCGAGGTAGGTGAGCAGGTCGCGCTTGGTAAGCGCGCGTTGGTCCTGCCAGGCCGGCCACAGTTCCTTATCGAGGTTCGTGACCGGCACTTTTTGGCCAGCGACCTTGAGGGTCAACTTCTCTTTCTTCTGCGCGAGCTGGTCGAGGACGGACTCCACGCTGTCGTCGGCCGCGCCCGAGGCTGTCGGCGATGCGGCGACGGGTGGTGCGGTGGCCGTCTCGCGGTGGACGTCGGCCGGGGCTTTGTCGTCGCGCAGGCCGAGGAAGCTCGGGGCGCGCAGGTGGCCGTCGGCGGTCCACTCGCTGAACTTGACGGTGGCGACGAGCTCGGGGCGCACCCAGGTGACGGGGACGTCCTTCGGGCGGCTGAAGCGCGTTGAGCCCGGCTCCATAACGCCGAACGGCGATTCGTCCGTCGCAAGCGCTTCGAGGCGCTTCTTGAGCGAGGCGAGCGTGCGGTCGTCGAAGCCGGTGCCGACGTTGGCGGCGTAGACGAGGCGGCCTTCGTCATCGTACTGGCCGACGAGGAGCGCGCCGAACGTCCTGGCGCGGCTGCCGGCGCCGCCGCTGAAGCCGCCTACGACGAAGTCGTCCTCGCGTGTGGCTTTGACCTTGAGCCAGCTTTGGGAGCGGCGGCCGGATTCGTAGATGCTGTCGCGGCGTTTGGCGAGGACGCCCTCCAGGCCGTGCTCGACGGCGGCGCGGTAGGCGTCTTCGCCGTCAGTCTCGAAGTGATCGAGGAGGCTAACGGCAGCGTCGGGCAGGAGGAGTTGAGCCAGTAGCGCCTTGCGATCGCGGAGGCGGCCGGGGCGCAGGTCGTATCCGCCGGCCCAGAGCAGGTCGAAGACGTAGTAGTAGACCGGGAGCTCCGCCTCCATACGCTCGATCTCGGACTGGCGCGTGAGGCCGAGGCGCTGCTGAATCGCCTGGAACGAGGGCACGCCGCGCTCGTCGAGGGCGACGATCTCGCCATCGAGGAGCATGCGCTCGGTCTGGCCGCGCAGCGACTCGACGACGGCGGGGTACTGCTTCGTCTGGTCGATGCCGCGGCGGGACATCAGGCGCACCTTGTCGCCGTCGACGAAAGCGAGAGCGCGGACGCCGTCCATCTTCGGCTCGAAGTACCAGTCGGGCGAGGAGAAAGCGTTTTCGGTGAGTGTTGCCTGCATCGGGTCGACGGACTTCGGGAACGGGGCCTTCTTCGCACCCTCGATGTCCACGGGGCCGACGATCAGGCGGTTCTGCGCGCGATCCGGCAGACGACCGGCCGTGAGATCGGCGATGGTGAGGCCGGAGATGACGGAGCGGTCTTCGAGCGTGACGTCGCGCCCGGTGTCGACGAAGCGATCCCGGTGCTTGATCATCAGCCAGTCGGGCTTCGTCTTGACGAACGTCCACGAGCCTTTGAGTTTGGCACCCTGGAAGAAGATCGAGAGCTTGCCGTTCTGGATCCCCTCGCGCATCTGTCGCTCGGCCTCGGCGCGGTCGTGGAAGAGAAGGCCTTGCTCGTCCGGGGAGTAGGTGCCGGCGTCCCAGACGATGACGGGCCCCGCGCCGTATTCACCTTTCGGGATCACGCCCTCAAAGCTCGCGTAGCTCATGGGGTGGTCCTCGGTCATGACGGCGAGGCGCTTGTCCGCGGGGTTGCAGGAAGGGCCTTTGGGTACGGGGAACGACTTGAGGACGCCGTCGACCTCGAGGCGAACGTCGTAGTGGAGGCGACTGGCATCGTGCTTCTGGACGATGAAGATCAGCCGCCCGTCGCCGGTCGCCGGCGGTTGCGGCGGTGGCTCTGAGGTGAGTTCGAAGTCGCGCTTCTTTTTGTAGTCTTCAAGCACGTATCTATTATGGCCGCTGCGTGGTGTGGCGTGAGTGTTCCGCTCGCCCCCTTCGACTGTCCGCAGCGGCGGACGCTCAGGGCAGGCTTCGAGAGCCCTGCGGACCCGTCCGGGCCTCAGGGTGAGCGGACGACGCGTGGCCGCAGATCGGGCGAAGTTCGGTTAGCCAGCAGCGGCCTTCTTGCGGTGCGCCGGGCGCTCTTCCTCGGCCTCTTCGTCCCGGGTCTTCCTGGCGGCGGCGACGCTGGCCTTGAGCGCAGACATGAGGTCGGTGACTTTAGCGGGGCGGGCCACCTCCGGCGCCGCGATCTCGATGCCTTCGAGCTTGGCGTCGATGACCTGCTGGAGCGCCGCGCGGTACTCGTCCTGGAACTGGGCCGGGTCGAAGTCCTGTTCGAGGAGGTCGATGAGCGCGTGCGCCATCTTCATCTCGGCCTTGGTGAACTTCTGCTCCGGGATTTCGAACGGCACTTCGCGAATCTCGTCGGGGTAGTAGAGCGTCTCGAGGACGATCGAACCATTCATCGTGCGCAGGGCGCAGAGCTGCTCCTTGTTGCGGACGGCGATCTTGGCGATGCCTGTGAGGTCCTTGTCCTTGAGGGCCTGCATGAGGAGCGCGTACGGCTTCACGCCCTTCTCGTCGGGCTCCAGGTAGTAGGTCTTCTGGTAGTAGATGGGGTCGATCTGATCGGCCTTGACGAAGGCGGCAAGCTCGACGGTCTGCTTGCTCGGCAGCGGCAGCTTCTCGAAGTCGTCCTCGGTCATGACGACGTGTTCGTCTTTGGCGTATTCGTAGCCACGGACGACCTCGTCCCACTCAACGGCGCGCTCGCATTCGGGGCACCAGCGGAGCTGCTTAAGGCGGCTGCCGCACTCCTTGTGGAGCTGGCGGAAGCTGATGTCCTTGTCTTCGGTGGCAGTGTAGAGCTTGACGGGGATGCTGACCATCCCGAAGCTGATGACGCCGTTCCAGATCGATCTAGGCATTGCGGATCTCCCTCGCGCTCGGCCGACCAGGCGATTGACCGAGCATTAGGTATGTTACCGCAGGATTAGACGCACGAAAACACGACGCGTTATCCGAATTCTGCCGGAAACGCTAGACACCAGTAAGTCTGGTGATATGTTCCAGGCGGATGGCTAAGGGCGCAAGACTCGAAACCTCGAAGCACGGAGACCTTCCCTGGCGCATCGGCGAGGTGGCCCCCGACTTCAAGCTGATCGACGCCTGGGCTCTCCCCGCCCGGGGAACTCTCGACGAATTCGCTGACCTGCTCGAGATTTTCGCGAATCTTGATCCGGCGGCAGACGATGGCTCGCGACCCTCGAGAGCGTTGTTCGCCCTGCGGGAATGGCTCGGTCAGCGTCTGGGCTGGGACGAGAAGACCAACACTCTGCCGATCCCGGGCTGCGACGAGACCTCGTTGCGTGAGCGGTTGCCAGCCGATCTTCAGAGCGTGCAGGGCGGCACCCTCGGCGGCACAAGCTTCAGCCAGGTCTTCGAGACGCCAACTGAGTGGGCTGCGGAGATCTCGAACGGCACGATGCACGCGATCCTCCATCTCGGCTGGGTCAAGCGGAAGGATGGTTCCTACCGCGGGCAGATGGGCATATACGTGAAGCCGCGCGGACGGTTCGGAACGCTGTACATGGCGCTCATCGCGCCGTTCCGCCACCTGATCGTGTACCCCGCGCTGATGCGCAGGATCGGCCGTACCTGGAAGGCCCGTGCCCAGGAGCGTGTCACGGACACACTATGATCCCCGGCGAAAGGGGCGCGCCATGAAGCGGGACGAAGCCTGGGAGATCCTCTGCGAGTACACGAAGAGCGAGCGGTTGCGCAAGCACGGCCTGGCGGTGGAGGCGGCGATGCGCGCCTACGCTGGCAAGTACGGCGAGGACGAGGAGACGTGGGGCTGCGTTGGTCTGCTCCACGACTTCGACTTCGAGATGCACCCGACCGAAGATGAGCACCCATCGAAGGGGGCGCCGATCCTGCGAGAGAAGGGCGTGCCGGAGGAGATCGTGCATGCGGTGCTGTGCCACGCTTCGTACCTGGAGAGGCTGGGCGTGGAGCGCGAGAACATGATGGACCGCGCGATTTTCGCGGTCGACGAGCTAGCAGGGTTCGTGATCGCGGTGGCGTTGGTGCGCCCGAACAAGAGCATCCACGAGGTCGCGGTGAAGTCGGTCAAGAAGAAGATGAAGGACAAGGGGTTCGCGCGGACGGTGCGCCGAGAGGACATCACGAACGGCGCGGAGGTGCTGGGCGTGGAGCTGGACGAGCACATCCAGTTCGTGATCGACTCGCTGAAGCCTGTCGCGAACGAGCTGGGGATCGCGGGCTTCTAGGCTTGCGACTGGGCGGCGGGCGGGCGTCTCAGGTGATCTAAGGCCAGTAGGCGGCCTTGACGGCGAGGACCATCGAGGCGTAGCCGGCGGTGCCGGCGTAGTAGACGCCGGCTTCGGTGGGCGACAGGCCCTGGTAGTACGCCGCAACGGCATCGTAGTAATCGTGGCCCGTCGCGTCGAGGAGGATGCGCAGGTAACGGGCGCCGAGGCGGACGTTGTCCCAGGCGCTCTCACGCTCGTTGAAGTCGAAGCCGAAGACTTCCCACTCAAGCCACCAGACGGTGCCGGGCATGACTTGCATGATGCCGATCGCGCCGGCGCTGCTGATCGCCCACTGGTTCCAGCTGCTCTCGACGGTCGCGACCGCCTTGACGAGGCCAGCGTCGACGCCCTCGATCCAGGCGATCTCTTCGATCATCGCCTCGAGGCTCGGGTCCCAGGGCCGATCCGGAAAGGCGAGTGCTGGAAGCTCAGGGTCTGAGTAAGCCGAGGGGATTGTCAGCACCTGGCCGATGTAGACGTAGTCCGCATCGCTGATGCCGTTGGCGGTTTGGAGCAGGTTGGTGGAGATGCCGTGCTGGAAAGCGATGGCGCTGAGGGTATCGCCGGGCTGAACGACGTACGAGTCGGCGCCTACCCCTGGGCCGGCGGGGATGTCCAGCTCCTGGCCGGGGAAGATGAGGTCGGGGTCCCGGATGTCGTTTGCGCCGGCGATCTCTTCGACCGTCTTTTCGTAGATGAGCGCGATGTAGGAGAGGGTCTCACCCGGCGAGACGACGTGCTTGACGGCGGCTGATACCGCAGACACGAAGAGAAACGGCATCGCCAGGCCGAGAGCGGCGGAAAGAACGAGGCGTCGCAATATCATGAGTAATAGGCCTTGATCGCTGCACGTATGGAGACGCCCCGGAAGGGCGTCCGTTACAGGTCGTGCCGATGGGCGTTACTGCGGCAGTTCGTATTCGATGACTGCTACCGTTGCGCCGCCGGCGACCACGGTGATGGGAAGTGCGAGATCGACCTTATCAATGAGGCAGACCGCCTCTTCACCCTTGCGGCAGTAGTAGACCTCGCCCGTGGCGCTGAGGATGGCCTGGCCGGTGGCGGCTTCGGCCCCGACCTGGAGTTCGACAGCAGTGTCGCTGACCTGGAACGTGAGGCCGTTCTCGGACGGGCTGAAGGCGTCGGCGTTGGAGGTGCTGAGCGTGAGGTGAGACTCGATCAGGTCGTTGAGTTGGTAGCCTGCTGGTGCGCTGAGCCGCAGCTCGATCGTATCGGCGTCGGGGCTAACTTCCTGAGCGGGCAGAGAGACCTTGATCGTGCGGCCCTGCGTGGTGCTAACGGCGACACCGAGGTTGGTGAGCGCGAGGGTGGAGACATCGCCGGAAGCAAGGTCGACGATGCGGACGGCGTGGTTGTTGGTGTCGGCGGCGTAGAGGAGGCCGCCGGCGGCGGCGATGCCTCCGGGCTCGGCGAAGGCGGCGCTGGCGGCATCGCCGTCGGCGTTGCCGGAAACGCCCGAGCCGGCGAAGGTGGTGACGGCCCCGGTCTCGGGATGGACGGTGCGTATCTTGTGGTTATAGGTGTCGGCGATGTAGAGGAGGCCGCCGGCGTAAGTGATGCCCTGAGGGTGCTCGAGCTGGGCGACGCCCGGCAGCCCGTCGGCGTCGCCGAAGTCGAAGAGGCCGGTACCGACGAGCGTCTGGACGAAGCCGCCGCCGTCGAGGGATAACTTGCGAACGGCGCTGGACTCGGGATCGACCCAGAAGAGGTACGACCCGTCGGTCGCGAGGCCGCTAGGCTGGGCGAGCGTGGCGGCAAGGCGCGGGCCGTCGTCGATGCCCTCGCGGCCGCTGCCGGCAAAGATGGTCAGCGTCCCGGCGGCCAGATCCATCGTCCAGATCTGGTGGGTGCCGGCCATACCCATGTAAAGGGTGTCGCCGACGAGCAGAAGTCCCCACGGCGAGGCCAGTTCGTTGTTCTTCGCCAGCGAGCCTGCCACAGGGTAGGCCATGGCGCGCGTGCCGTTGCCGGCGAGCGTCGTCACGGCGCCGCTGGCGAGATCGACCGCGCGCAGGGCATGGTTGCGGGTGTCGGCGACGTAGAGCGTTCGCCCGTCGGCGGAGAGTTCGAGGCCGTGCGGCTGATTGAACTGAGCCTCGTCCGCGAAGCCGTCGCGCAGGCCCTGCTCGCCGTCCCCGATGGCGCGGTCAAGCCGGCCGTCCAGGCCGGCGACGAGGATGCGGTTGTTGCCAGAGTCGGCGATGAAGAGACGCCCGCCGTCCTCGTCGACGAGGACGGCTCCGGGGTGGCTGAGGAAGGCGGTGACGATCGGCTCGGCTTCGAGGTCAAGTGCGATGGGAGTGAGGTCGATCTGGTCGCTGAACTCGTCAATAAGCCGGGCGACAACGGGTTGAACGGCGGCGTAGACGCCCTCGCCGGAGCGGCTGCCGACGACGTTGCCCGCCGGGTCGATGACCACGGTAGTAGGCCAAGCGTTGGCGCCATAGAGGTTCCAGATCACGAAGTCTGGGTCGTTGACGACTGCGTGGGCCAGGCCGAGACGGAGGACGGCCTCACGGATGCTGTCGTCGTCGTGCTCGCGGTCGTACTTTCCGGAGTGGACGCCGATGACGACGAGGGCGTCGCCGAATTCTGCTTCGAGCTGCTTGAGGTCGGGAACGATGTGCTGACAGTTGATGCAGCCGAGAGTCCAGAAATCGAGGACGATGACCTTGCCGCGCAGGTCCGCGACCGTGAGCGGCTCGCTGACGTTGAACCAGGTGTGGCCGCCGGGGAACTCAGGCGCGGCGATGGTGCCGGCGAGTGATTCGCTCGGGATGTCCAGACCTCCTTCGTCGGGCGAGCCAGAA
>JADFTG010000336.1 GCA_022560365.1 Chloroflexota bacterium
AGAAGCCTGCTACGAAGAGGGCGGCCACGGCGAAGAAGCCCGCCGCGAAGAAGGCCGCCACGGCCAGGAAGCCGGCCACGGCACGCCGAACGCGCAAGGCGGCGCCCAAGGCAGAAGCCGAAGAGCCGAAGGCAGAAGAGACCCCACAGCCGGTGCCGGAAGCGAAAGAACAGCCGGAGGAGACTGAGTAGAAATGGCACACAAAAAGAGCGGCGGAAGCGCCAAGAACGGCAGAGACTCAAAGGGACGACGGCTCGGCGTGAAGCGCTTCGACGGCGAGGTAGTCCGGCCCGGAACGATCATCGTTCGCCAGCGCGGAACGCGGATCCATCCCGGCCTCAACGTCGGCATGGGCCGCGACCACACGCTCTTCGCGCTCAAGGACGGCCACGTGAAGTTCTCGCCATACGCCAAGAAGGGCGGCCGCAAGAAGGTAAGCATCCTCGTCAGCGAGGGCGCGGAGTAAGGAACCAGATACGACATGAAGACCGATATTCACCCCGAGTACATGGACGCAGTGTTCTCCTGCGCCTGCGGCAACCGCTGGGAAACGCGTGCCACCCAGCCTGAGGTCAAGGTCGAGGTGTGCAGCAAATGCCACCCGTTCTTCACCGGTGAGCACCGCATCGTCGACACGGCCGGCCGCGTCGAGCGGTTCAAGCGCCGCTACGGCATGAAGTAGGCATCCCGTCAGAACATGCTCTGAGGCCCCGAATCTCGGGGCCTCATTCATTTGCCGCAGCTGCCCTTCCAGGCTAAAGCTCTGCGGCTACGTCGGCCAGCGGTTATCCTAAACCAGAACGATGCCGAATAAGCGCGTGTACTACGGCGGCCAGGCGGTGATCGAAGGCGTCATGATCCGCGGGCCGAAGACGATGGCGATCGCCTGCCGCCGTCCCGACGGCGGCATCGCCACGCGCCAGGAGACGCTCGGGGGCGTCTATTCGGGCGTCGTGCGGCGCATACCCTTCCTCCGCGGCGTCATCGTGCTCTGGGAGACGCTGGCGCTGGGCATGCGCGCGCTGATGTGGTCGTCCAGCGTCCAGCTGGGCGAGGAAGACGACGAACCCGGCGGGCCGATGTGGGCCATGGTCGTCGTCTCGCTTCTCATCGTCGGCGGCATCTTCTTCGCCGGACCGCTGCTCCTAGCAGACCTGCTGCACAGCCTGCTTGGCAGCGACCTGGCGGTAATCATCGTCGAGGGGCTGATCCGGCTCGGCGTCATCATCGGTTACGTGGCCAGCATCGGCTTCATGCCGGACATACGCCGCGTCTACGAGTACCACGGAGCCGAGCACAAGAGCATCCACGCCCTCGAAGCCGGCGACCCGCTGGAGCCAGAGTACGTGCAGCGCCATCCGACGGCGCACGTCCGCTGCGGGACGAGCTTCCTGCTCACAGTCGTCGTCGTCAGCGTCTTCGTCTTCGCTGCCGTCGGCAATCCCGACCTCTGGCTGCGCGTCGTCTCCCGCATCGTGCTGATCCCGGCGATCGCCTCGATCGCCTATGAGGTGATCCGCCTGGGCGGCGCGTTTGAGTCGAACCCGATCACTAAGGTGCTCATGTGGCCGAACCTGGCGCTGCAGTCGATCACGACGAAGCCACCTGACGACGAACAGGTGGAGGTCGCGTTGCGCGCGCTCAAGGATATGCTCGCCGCAGAGGAGCTCGCCGAGCAGGCGACGCCGGTCACCAGGGCAGAGGCCGAAGCGGCCACCGAAGCATCGCCGTCCGACTAGCGCTCGACAACGACAAGACCGCCGAGGATCACGACGTCCACCAGACCGAGCGCGGATATGTCCACGTCCGGCTCGCCGTCGACGATTATGATGTCAGCGAGCTTGCCCGGCTCCAGTGTGCCGGTTGTATCACCAGCGTTCGAGACGATGGCGGCGTTCCTCGTCGCGGCGACCACGAGGTCTGCTGCCGGATAGCCGTGGCCCGCCAGGAACCCGGCCTCGGCAAGGTACGCTGCCGCACCCGGAATCTGGTCGCAGCACCCCCAATCCGTACCCAGAGCAACGATACCGCCCGCCTCGGCGTAACGCACGGC
>JADFTG010000337.1 GCA_022560365.1 Chloroflexota bacterium
GGCCTGAGCCGCTTTGACTTGTCATGCCCTAGTGTGCGCGTTCTGGGTTATGAAAACAACGGAAGAGCGCTCTATTCCTGATTTTCAGGCTGCCTCTAACGTCCTAGCGGGGCGGCCTCGCCGGTCGTTCGAGTCCGACTATACTTTCGTACCTGGCTATACTTAGCCTATGGCGCTTTGGGAAACGCTGACTGAGCCGTGGCAGGTGTGTCTAGGGCTCGCTTGGGAGAGCTACCGGCGAGGGTCGTTGCCGATCGCCGCTGTGATTATCGGCGCAGACGGCGCGGTCGTCGCCTCTGTCGCTGTGTCCTTCGTCTCTGTGGCCATTGCAGGCCTCCTTCCTGATGTGCCGCCGGTGCCTTCTGGTCTTTCGCTATCCCAGGACTTCCAGCACCTCGTTGACGACGCGCTCGCCGGAGCGGACCGCGCCGTCGATATAGCCGGCAAAGACCTCGGAGGTCTCGGTGCCGGCCCAGTGGATGCGCCCGACGGGCTCCCGCAGCGCCTGACCGCAGGATACCCACGTACCCGCGGGGAAGACAGCCCCGTAGCAACCGCGGCTCCACTGCTCGGCGGGCCAGTTGCCCTCAATGTAGTCCATCGGCTTCGCCGCGCGGTCGCCGAAGTAGCGGACGAAGCAGTCGAGCGCGGCTTTCCGCCGCTCCGCCTCGTCGATGTTGGCATAGCGGCGGCCGTCTCCGCCCTCGATGAACCCCATCAGCATGCCGGGCGTGCCTTCGGGTGGGCTGTTGTCGAACATCACCTTGATCGGGCCAACATCGCTGACAACGCGGCCGGAGAGACCCTCGTCGCGCCACCAGGGCGTGTCATAGATCGCGTGGACCTTGATCACGCTGCCCATCGGCGCCCGCGACGTCAGCTGGTCGCGCAGCGGCGGCATCGGCGGGTCGTAGTCGATGCGACCGGCCAGCGCCGGCGGCGCGGTGACGACGCAGATCTTGCCGGTCACCGCAAACTCGTCGCCGCTGGCGGTGATGCTCCCGTTGTCCTGCTCGATTGAGCGCACCGGGCTCGCGAGCCAGACCGCGTCTCCCAACCTCTCGGCCGCCAGCTCGGCGACCGTCTGCATACCGCCGTCGAAGCGGTCCGCCTGCGCGCCTTCTTCGGTGGATACGAGGTAGAAGAGGCCCTTCCCGGACTTGGCGTAGAACAGCGCGTGCAGGAGCGAGATATCGTGCGGCTCGGCGGCGTAGACGGCCTCAAACGCCGTCCGCATCCCCTCGCGGGCGCGCTCCGAGTCGACGTTCTCGTCGATCCACGTCTGCACGGTCATGCCGTCGAGGCTTTGGGCGTTGGGCGTCTCCCACGGCGCGTGCAGCGGCACGTCCTGGGAAAGCTGATCGAACGCCATGATCGCCTGCATCACCTTGCCCAGAGTCTCGACGTCGTCGCTGGGCACGACCCCGGCATACCGTCGCAGGCCGGCGCCCTCTGTGTACTGAAGGTGCTCGCCGTCCGGCCACGTCGGGAAGCTCTTCACCCCCATCTCGTCGCCCAGCGCGCGGATGTGGTCCTGGCCGGGCCCCGTCCACTGTCCGCCAACATCGACCCAGTAGCCGTCGCGCTTCTGCGTCCAGACGCGGCCACCCACACGGTCGCGCGCTTCCAGGACGACGACGTCCACGCCGCGCTTGGAAAGCTCTCGCGCGGCCGTGATGCCGGCGAATCCGGCGCCGACGATGATGACCTGGGTCGTTTCCTGGCGAGTCATGGGCAACCTCCCGCTGTATGCGGCAAGATAGCACTCCCGGCGAATGGAGTCGAATCGCCCGCAACCACAGCTCGCGCGTTTAACGAGTGACCCTTGTCACATGTCCGTGGGCACTACGGCTGTCCCGCCCGGCCGGGGCTCAGCCGGGCAACAAGGCGCTACGCACCGGCGGTGGACACAGCCGCCCGTCCTTCACCACGCTCGGAAGGCGCAATGGACAGGATAGAGTGGATAACGTCCTCTGAAGAGTACGAACCCTCCGCACTCGGTAGCATGCTTCGAATAAAGCTGTGATCTTGTCCTAGCGTGATAA
>JADFTG010000338.1 GCA_022560365.1 Chloroflexota bacterium
ATTGCCCCTCCTAGTCTTGCCGACGGCAATTCCGCTGGCTCAATCACCGTTATCTTACTGGCCCGTGAACTCGGGCTGGCGCTTCTCGAGGAAGGACTGTATCCCCTCGCGGAAGTCCTTCGTCTGGAACAGCGGCAGGAGCTGCAGGAAGACGTGGTGCACGCTGGCCTCGAACGTCTCGTCCATCGCGAGGCGCATCATGCGCTTCGTGGCCTGAACGGCGAGCGGCGCGCTGGCCGCGATCTCGGCCGCCATCCTGGCCGTGAACTCCGTCAGCTTGTCGTGCTCGACGACGTGGTTGACGAGGCCGACTTCCAGGGCCTCCTCTGCGCTCAGCGTTTGGCCCCGGAAGGCGATCTCGGACGCCTTGGCCCAGCCGATGAGACGCGGCAGGAGCCAGGCGCCGCCGCTCTCCGGCAGGATGCCGCGCTTCGTGAAGACGGCGGCCAGCTTGGCCTCGGTCGAAGCGATACGGATGTCGCAGCCGAGAGCGAGATCCATGCCGTAACCGGCGGCGGGCCCGTTCAGCGAACAGATGACAGGCTTATCGGTGTTGTGGAGCACGATCGGCGGGCTGCCGTTGAGGTCGAAGCGCTGAATGGCGAGGTTGCCGTTGGAGCCGATACCGGTACCGGCGACGAGGTCCTTGAGGTCGAGGCCCGCGCAGAAGCCGCGCCCGGCGCCCGTGATCACGATCACGCGGACGTCGTCGTTGATATCGGAGTCCCGCAGCGCCTGCGAGATCGACTCCAGCATCGGCACGGAGATCGCGTTCAGGCGGTCGGGCCGGTTGAGAGTGATGGTCGCAACGTGGTCATTGACCTCGTAAAGCAGGTCAGCGTACTGGGACATGGGGCACCTCCGTCTTTGGTGCCCCCTAGAATAGCACGGCGCGGTCGCCCTACTCGGGCTCTTCGGCTTCGGGCGCGAGCGACGAGCCGATCTCCGGGCAGCCCACGAGCGACGGCTGCGCGATCTCCGCGATGTAGGCAATTAGCGCCAGCCCGTCGAAGGCGTCGACGGCGCCGCTGCAGTTGACGTCGCCCTGCGCGAGGCAGAGCGACTCAGAACTGCCGCTGGCCGCTCGCAGGACGTCGATAACGTCGTCCGGCCCAACCTTTGAGTCGCAGTCGAGGTCGCCGACCAGTGTGGGACCCGGATCCGAGATGCGTACCGAGCCGTCCTCCGTGAACAACTGCAACCCGATGTCCGGCACGCGCGCGCTCAGCGCTTCGACCGCGAGGTGCAGCGAGCTGAAGGTGTTGACGTTGCCCGATGCCTCAAAGTCGATGTACGCCGGCCGGAAGTGCCCCGATAACGGCGACGACGGCGATCCGAAGACAGTGACGAGACCGTCTTCTACCACGCAGACGGTCTCCTCGCGCGGCCTGCAGCTGACGGCCTCGACCACCGCCGGTTCGAACGAGACGTGGATCTCGTAGGCGGTGACGCCGGGCCACCACGCCGCGATGTCCAGCGGCACACTCACCGTCTCGGCCGGCCGCACGTCCGCCTTGCCGATTGAGGCGGTGAGGAACGGCCGCAGATCGAGGCAGTCGACGAAGCCGTCTTCGCCGTGCAGGGCGCGCGGCCGGGCATGGAACAGGCGTTCTTCACGCTGGAGCAGGAGTTGTTGCAGCCGCTGGGGCCGGCACCCCCGCACCTGCCGCTGCAACACATAGACCCGCTTGGGATTCCCGAAACCGGCAGCCTTGGCGATGGCCTGGGCGTCCTTCTCCCCTGCGGCAGTCATCAGCGCCACCCACAGCCAGCCCCGCACCTGGCTCACCAGGCCGGCCTGAATGCGCAGGGCAGGTTCGTTAGCC
>JADFTG010000041.1 GCA_022560365.1 Chloroflexota bacterium
CCGCCGATCGATACCGGCTTCTACTACGACTTCGAGCTGCCGCGCGCGCTAACGCTGGACGACCTGCCGGAGATCGAAGAGCGGATGCGTAAGCGGATCGCCTCCGACGTACCGTTCGAGCAGTCGTTGATCTCGAAGGACGAGGCACGAACGCTGTTCAAGGACCAACCGTACAAGCTCGAACTGATCGACGAGATCGCCGACGAAGAGGTCGGCCTCTACAAGCAGGGCGAGTTCCGCGACCTCTGCCAGGGGCCACACGTGGAGCGGACCGGCCAGGTGCCGGCGTTCAAGCTGATGAGCGTGGCCGGCGCCTACTGGCGTGGCAGCGAGAAGAACCCAATGCTGCAGCGCATCTACGGCGCTCTCTTCGACACGCAGGAAGAACTCGACGCTTACCTCGAGTCGATCGAAGAGGCGGCGAAACGTGACCACCGCCGCCTGGGCCGCGAGCTGGACCTCTTCTCCTTCCACGAGGAGTTCGGCCCGGGCCTCGTCTACTGGCACCCGAAGGGCGGGCGTGTGCGCACGATCATCGAGGACTTCTGGCGCGAGGCTCACTTCGCAGCGGGATACGACCTGGTCTACACGCCGCACATCGGTAAATCGACGCTCTGGGAGAAGAGCGGGCACCTGGACTTCTACAAGGAAAACATGTACTCGCCGATGGACATCGACGGGCAAGACTACTACGCCAAGCCGATGAACTGCCCGTTCCACATCCAGATCTACAAGACCGGCCTGCGCAGCTATCGTGAACTGCCGATTAGGATGGGCGAGCTGGGAACCGTCTACCGCTACGAGCGCTCGGGCGTCCTGCACGGCCTGATGCGCGTCCGCGGTTTCACCCAGGACGACGCCCACATCTTCTGCCGTCCCGATCAGGTGAAGACGGAGATCGAGCGCTGCGTAGACTTCGCGATGTTCTTTCTCCGCGCGTTCGGCTTCGACAAGTTCCACGTCTACCTGTCGACTCGGGACGAAAAGGGCAAGTTCGCCGGCTCGATCGAGGACTGGGACATGTCGACGAGCATTCTTCGCGAGGTGGTCGAAGCGCACGACCTGCCCTACGACATCGACGAGGGCGGCGCCGTCTTCTACGGGCCAAAGATCGACATCAAGATGATCGACGCGCTTGGCCGCGAGTGGCAGACGACGACGATCCAGTTCGACTTCAACCTGCCGGAGCGGTTCGACGTCAACTACATCGCCGAGGACGGCGCACAGCACCGGCCGTTCATGGTGCACCGCGCCCTCCTGGGCTCGATGGAGCGCTTCTTCGGCATCCTCCTGGAGCACTACGCAGGCGCCTTCCCGATGTGGCTGGCGCCCGTGCAGGCCGTCGTCATCCCGATCGCCGACCGGCACGTGCCCTACGCCAATGAGGTCGCCGACAGCCTGCGGGCCGCCGGACTGCGCGTGGAGGTCGACGAGCGGAGCGAGCGCATGCAGGCCAAGATCCGCGACGCTCAGCTGCAGAAGACGCCCTACATGCTCATCGTCGGCGACCGCGAGGCGGAAGCGAGCGCCGCCGCCGTGCGCCTGCGCAGCGGCGAAGACCTGAAGGCGCTGCCAGTACCGGAGATCATCGAGCGCATGCTGGGCGAGTCGAAGGTGCCGACGTACGTCGCGCCAAAGGCGGCGAGCTGACCTCGCTCATCCGTCGTGCGACCTCCGCAAATGGACCCGGTCAATGAGAGTCCGGCCCGCGGAGGAGCCTATCTGCTGGCCATCGCCCTGTAGGAACGTTACCTTCATTGAGTGAGCGACGAGAACGCCGGCCTTTGCGCAGACTGCGCTTTCGCGCACGTCGTTGAGACGGCCCGCGGCAGCCGCTTCTATCGCTGCCGCCGCTCGGAGACCGACGAGCGCTTTCGCCGCTATCCGCAACTGCCGGTCCTGACCTGCGATGGATACGAACGAAAGGCGCCCGAACCGGGCGATCAAGCGTCCAAGTCTTAACGAAAATCGGCCTCGGTTATCGTTTGATGGCGCTATGAGATGTGCTATGCTCTTCCAACAGTGGCGCAGTGTATCTATAAGGGGAACTAACCCATCGCCCGCGAGCTTCGTATCAACGAGCGCATACGCGCACGCGAGGTACGCGTCATCGGGACAGGCAGCGAGAACTACGGAATAATCCCGTTCGCTGAAGCAATGTCCCGGGCCCAAGAAGCCGGTCTCGATCTCGTAGAGGTCGACGCCAACGGCCAGCCGCCCGTCTGCCGCATCCTGGACTACGGCAAGTTCAAGTACGAGCAGGCGAAGCGGGAACGGGACGCCCGCAAGCACCAGCGCGGAACGATGATCCACGAGGTGCGCCTGCGGCCACGGACCGGCCAGCACGACATCGATCTCAAGGTCAGGATCGCCACCAGGCTCCTGGCCGCGGGGGACAAGGTGAAGCTCTCGGTGATGTTCCGGGGACGCGAGATTTCGCACCCTGAAGTCGGCCGGGAAGTGCTGAACAAGGCGATAAGCGGCCTCGGGGACGCGGCGGGCATCGAGAAGCCTCCAGGGATGGAGGGCCGGTTCCTGACCGTGATCCTGACACCGACGGCCAAGAAGCCGGCGGTGAAGGACGGGGCTAAAGCAAAGACCGCCGACAAAGCCGCCAGCGACGGCAAGAAGGCGATCAAGGCTGAGAAGGCGGCCGGAGCCAAGGCAGCGCCCGCCGGTGACGACAAGAAGACGCCAGCGACGGCGGAGAAGGCGATCGAGGCCAAGGCGGCACCCGCCGGGGACGGCGATGCTCCTGCCGCCAAGGAGGCGGCGGCGGCCACCGCAAAGAAGGACGAGGCATAGAAGTGACAAAGAAATACAAGATGAAGACCCACTCCGGCGCCAAGGCCCGGATCTACGTGACCGGCAACGGCAAGTTCCTGCGCCGCAAGATCGGCATCAACAACTTCCGCCGCAAGAAGCGCGGCGAGACCCTGCGGGACATCTCTGGTAAGCTTCCGGTAGCGAAGGGCGACGCCCAGCGACTCAAGAAGCTAATGCCGTACGCCTGATCTCAAGGAGACTTCCAGCAGATGACACGAGCACGAGGTGGAGGCGTAACACGTCGCCGCCACAAGAAGATCATCAAGATGGCGAAGGGCCACCGCGGCCTCAGCCATAAGATATTCAAGCAGGCCAACGAGTCGGTCATGCACGCGCTTCGCTACGCCTACCAGCACCGGCGCGACCGCAAGGGTGACTTCCGGCGGCTGTGGATCCAGCGCATCAACGCCGCCGCCCGCCAGCACGGCCTCACCTACTCGAAGCTGATTCACGGCCTCGCCAAGGCCGGCGTCGAGGTAGACCGCAAGGTCCTTGCCGATCTGGCCGTTCGGGACGACGCAGCCTTCGCAGCCGTCGCCGAAAAGGCAAAGACGGCCGCTGCCGCTGCTGCCTAGCCTAGGCGCGCAGCTCGGCGTCTAGCTCGCGCTGCAGACGCTCAACAATCCGCCCGCGCTCTTTCGCCACTTCAGCGTCACTCAGGGTCTTCCCCTCGGCCTGGTACGAGATCGCGAAGGCGAGTGACTTCTTCCCGGCCGCTATCGGGTCTCCACTGTAGACATCGAACACCGACACGTTGGCCACCAGGTTCGACGCCCGGATCAACTCCAGCACGCGGCCCGCGGGAACGTCCTCACCAACGACGATCGCCAGATCCTCCTCCACCGCCGGATAAGGCGACACCGGCTGGAAGTGGACGATCTCGCTGACGTGAGGCAAGAGCGCGTCGAGATTGACTTCGAACATCGCGACCTCACGGCCGATGTCGAAGCGTTCGACCACCTGTGGATGGACCTCGCCGATGAGGCCGACGCGGTCACCGCCCACGAAGACCTCGGCGGTGCGGCCGGGAAGGTACGCGGACTCCTTCGCCTCACGATAGTCCGCAGTCATGCGAAGAGCCGAGAAGACGTGGTCGAGTCGCGACTTCGCGGCGTAGAAGCCGGCCGGCTCG
Source organism: Chloroflexota bacterium (assembly GCA_022560365.1). GTDB lineage: Bacteria > Chloroflexota > Dehalococcoidia > SM23-28-2 > RBG-16-64-32 > CF-162. The sequence continues at coordinate 3,959 of JADFTG010000041.1, forward strand.
CCGGTCGGCCGGCCCCAGCGGTCGGGCTCCCGGCCCGAGACGACGCCAAACGCCATTTCGACTTCGTCGGGCAGATCGTCCTCGCGCGGCAGGTAGACGCACGCCATCTCGAAGAGGCTTATCAGCGACTGGTCGCCCCGCAGGTTTGAGGCGAGCGTGTCGAGCAGCGCGTGGCGGAGTGTCGTGCGCGCGTACTCCCATTGCCGGCTCAGCGGATTGGAGACGCGCAGAGGCGGCGCAACCGCCAGTTCCTCCTTCGGCAGCACCTTCTGCAACGACTCAAGGTCCGTCAGCGAATACGTGATGATCTCCTGCATCCCGGCGTCGGCCAGCGCGTCGCGAACCCGTTCGCGCAGATCGCGGCGCGGCTGCGGCACGAGCTCCGGGATTTCACCGCGGAGCTGGCTCGTCGGCAGCTGATCGTAGCCCTCGATGCGCGCGATCTCCTCAATCACATCGTCTGCGATGCTGACGTCAGTGCGCCAGTACGGCACGCGCACGACGAAACGGTCCGGCGGCATCCAGCGCGCGCCGAAGCCGAGGGCCGTGAGTATCTCGCGGACGCGAGCCGTCGATGGCTCCATGCCCAGCACGCGGACGAGGCGCTCCATGGTCACAGTCACGCGCCCTTCCTTCGCCTTTCCGGGGTGCACGTCGATGACGCCCTTCGCCGCTCTGCCGCCCGCGTGTTCGACCATCAGCTTGACGGCCCGTGCGGCGGCGATCGGCGGCAGGTGCTGGCTCAAGCCCTTCTCGAACCGCGTCGAGGCGTCCGTTCGCACCTTCAGCGCCTGGCTCGTGCGGCGGATGTTGGGGCCGTTGAAGTTCGCCGCCTCCAGCAGCACCGTCTTCGTTTCCTTGGTCACCTCGCTGTCGAAGCCACCCATCACGCCAGCGACGGCGACCGAGCGCTCGGCGTCCGCGATCAGCAGCATCTCGTTCGTGAGTGTGTGCTTGCTACCGTCGATCAGCTCCATCTTCTCGCCAGCCTCAGCACGGCGGACGATAATGTGGTGCTTGGCCAGCCGGTCGTAGTCGAAAGCGTGCAGCGGCTGGCCCGTCTCTAGCATCACGTAGTTAGTTATGTCGACTATGTTGTTGATCGGGCGCAGGCCCGCAGCCGTAAGACGCTCTTGCATCCAGTCCGGCGATGGGCCGATTTTCACATCGTCGATGATGGCGCCGACATATCGCGGGCAGAGGTCCGGGTCGGCGATGGACACCTTCGCGCGCCCCTTCGCCGCGGCGCCCTTCTCCTCGTACTGGATAGACGGGTCGCGCACCTTCTGCCCCGTCAGCGCCGCCACCTCCCGCGCAATCCCAAGCATGGAGAAGAGATCGGGCCGGTTCGGCGTCAGGTCAAAGTCGAACACCGTGTCGCCGAGCACGTCCGCCAGCGGCGCACCGGTGGGCGCCTCCGGCGAAAGAACGAGAATCCCCTCGTGCGCCTCACCCAGCCCCAGCTCTTTCTCCGAGCAAACCATGCCCTGGGACTCGACGCCGCGGATCTTCGCCTTACGCAGGACCGTTGGCTCGCCGCTGTGGCCATCGATCAGGCGCGCACCAACCGCGGCGTAGGCGATCTTCTGGCCAACGGCAATGTTCGGCGCGCCACACACAACCTGGCGCTGCTCACCACCGCCGATATCGACCGTCGGCAACGTGAGACGGTCGGCGTTCGGGTGCTTGTCCAGCTTCACGACCTCACCGACGACGATGTTCTGCCAATCGCCCGCGCTGATGATCTCGCCGACCTCGACTCCGGCCGTCGTCAGGCGACGGGCCAGCTCCTCCGGGTCGAGGACAAGATCAACGTATTCGGACAACCACCGCAGTGGTACTCGCAAAGGGCCTCCTCAGAACTGTCTCAGAAATCGCAGGTCGTTGCTGTAGAAGTGGCGGATATCGTCCACGCCGTAGCGCAGCATCGCGATCCGCTCGACGCCCATCCCGAACGCGAAGCCAGTGTAGCGCTCCGGGTCGTAACCGGCATTGGCGAGTATTTCCGGATGCACCATGCCCGCGCCGAGGATCTCGATCCAGCCGCTGTGATGACAGGTACGGCAGCCGTCGCCGCGGCAGATGAAGCAGTCGATGCGGCACTCCATACCGGGCTCGACGAACGGGAAGTAGTCGCAACGGAAGCCCACCTTGCGGTCCCGGCCGAACATCTGGCGGGCGAACTCAGCGAGCGTGCCCTTGAGGTCGGCCAGGCTGATGCCCTCGTCCACGGCGAGGCCCTCGACCTGCGTCAGCATCCATTCGTGCGTGGCGTCGGTGGCCTCGAAACGGTAGCACTTGCCGGGAACGATGATACGGATCGGCGGTTCGCGTTGTTCCATCACGCGGATCTGGTTGGGCGACGTATGCGTGCGCATCAGCATCGGGCGGCGGCCGTCCTTCTCGTAGTCGATCCAGAGCGTGTCCCACATGTCGCGAGCCGGATGGTCCTGCGGGATGCGCAGCGCCTCGAAGTTATAGCGGTCCCACTCGATCTCGGGCCCTTCCGCCACCTGGAACCCCATGCCGGAGAGCGAGGCGACGATGTCCCGCATCGTCTGCGTGATCGGGTGCAGCCGGCCCCTGGGGAGCGGCGGCCCCGGCAGCGTAACGTCGCGGCGCTCGCCCACGATGACCTGCTCGACGCGCGCCTCTTCGACAGCGTGGCGGCGCGCCTCGTGTGCCTCCTCCAACCGTTCCTTCAGCTCGTTGGCCGCACGGCCAACAGTGCGCCGCTCTTCAATCGAGAGCGACGAGAGGCCGCGGAGGAGGCCGGTCAGGCGGCCCTTGCGACCCAGATAACCGACACGCCACTCCTCAAGCGCAGCGATGTCAGACGCAGCGTCGAGGTCTTTGAGCGCGGCTGCTTCGAGTTGCTGGATGTCGGTGTCAGATGCCATGGCCGGACTGTTATCAGTTCGCCGCCCAGGCGCTTGCCTGGTCCAACGCTCGTACTTCGTCGGCGGACAGTGACAGGTCGCCCGCCGGCAGCAGGTCGGCGAGCTGCTCCGTGCTGTTGGCACCGATGATCGGTGCGACTATCGCCGACCGCGTCAGCGACCACGCCAGCGCCACCGCGGCGATCGTCGTCTGCCTCGCCGAGGCCGTCTCCTGGAGCGCCTCGATGACGGCGAAGCCGTCGTCTGTGAGGAAACGCTTTACCCCACCGGCACGCTGGCTGTCGGGGAGCGGCTCACCGCGGCGATACTTGCCGGTGAGGAAGCCGCCCTCCAGCGGGCTGTACGGGATCACGGCGATACCGTTCTCCTCGCAGAACGCCGCCTTGTGGGCCTCGTACTCCTTGCGCCAGACGAGGTTATGGTGGGGCTGCAAGGAGATGACGCTCGGCAGGCCGTTCTCGGCTGCCAGCCGCAACGCCTCGGACATGTGCTCCGTCGGCGAGTTCGAGAGACCCACGTAGCGCACCTTGCCCGACTTCACGAGCTCCCCGAAGACCGTCAGCGTCTCCTCGAGAGGCGTGTCATCGTCCGGCCAGTGCGTCTGGTAGAGGTCGATCGTCTCGATCTGGAGGCGGCGCAGGCTGTCCTCGACCGCACGCTCGATGTGTGCGCGGCCCAGACCTTCACCGTCCGGGCCTTCCCACATCTGACCGCGCAACTTCGTCGCTACTACCAGATCGCCACGGTTGCCGCGCTCCTTCATCCAGCGGCCGATGATCTCTTCCGAGACGCCGCCGGGGTTGCCGGGCGACCAGCGGCTGTAGATGTCAGCGGTGTCGATAAAGTTGCCACCTGCCTCAACATAGCCGTTGAGGACCGCCACCGAAGCCGCCTCGTCGGCCGTCCAGCCGAACTGCATCGTGCCGAGACACAGGTTCGTGACTTCAAGGTCCGTGGAGCCGAAGGAAGTTGTCTTCATGGGGACAGACTAGCAGCGTCCGGCGGCCTGCGTACAGACGTGTTGACAGGGCCCTCGTTCGCGCTATGCTTTGCCCCGTCAGGAGACGAGAAGTCAGAGGGAGGCAGCCCAGGACATGCGCGCGTACGTTTTGATTGAATCCGCGGTCGGCAGAGCCAGCGATATCGCCAAAGGCGTCAAAAAGGTGAAGCTGAAGGAGGCCAACGTCGTGTCCGTTGAAGCGGTCACCGGCCCCTTCGACGTAATCGCGCTGATCGAATCGGACGACCTGGACAAGCTGGGCCGGGCGATCACCGACGCCATCCAGCAGGTGAGTGGCGTGCAGCGCACCACTACCTGCCTCGTCGTCAAGCTCGGCTAGGCTAGTCGACCCGGCTT
>JADFTG010000339.1 GCA_022560365.1 Chloroflexota bacterium
CCCAGAGGACCTTTGTCCAGGACGCGGTGTTGAAGCCGCCGAGGATGACCGAGAGGATCGCCGTCGCGTTCGTCGTGTCGCGCAGCATCAGGTACGAGGTGATCGCCGTCGACAGCGAGGCGACCGCGACGCCGGCGAGGATCAGTGTCGTCGCCGGCACCGTGTTGCCGACCCGCGCCACTCCGTAGACGACGACCACTGATATGATCGCCCCGGCGAAGGCAGCGAGGGGCAGCAGGCTGAGACCGCCCCAGGCGTACGAGACGTCCGAGACGACGACGATCGTCGCGCCCAGCGCCGCACCTGTCGCCACGCCGATGAGGTACGGGTCGGCGAGCGGGTTACGGAAGACGCCCTGGTACGCCGCACCGGTCAGCGCCAGCGTCGCGCCGACCGTGCCCGCGAGGATGATGCGCGGCAGCCGCACCTCCCAGATAATGTTCCGCGTCGCCAGCGAGATGTCGTCCGAGATGCCGACACCGGGCAGGTGCGAGAGCAGCACGCGCACGGTATCTTCCGGGGCGATCGTCGTCGGGCCCAGCGCCAGGCCCAGCACGAACGCCATAGCCAGCGCCAGGCAAGACAGCAGCAGGCGCGGCCAGAGCGCGGACCGCAGACCCGCGATCAGCGTCTCGGGCGCTGCCGTCGTCAGTTCGAGCGGCTCGCTTCGCCGCCGGGTCAACCTCACTCAGGCAGCTCCGGGTACAGATAGCCGGCGAGCGTCTCCAGCGCCTCGACGAGGCGCGGCCCCGGCCGGCTGACGATGTCCGGGCTGACAACGTGCACGCGACCGTCCTGCACGGCCGCGATCGCGCCCCAACCGGGCCTCGCCGCGACCGTATCGGCCGACTCGCCGGCGTCTTCGTCGGCAAGGATGATGACTTGTGGATCGGCGGCGATGATCGCCTCAGCGCTCATCTGCGGGAACGGCTGTCCGGTGGCCTCGGCGATGTTCTCCGCGCCGAGCTGGTCGTAGAGGTCGGCGATGAAACTGCCGGGCCCGGCCGTGTAATAGGTGTTGTCGACTTCGTGGAAGAACGTCGGCGCGTCCAGCGCGTCCAGCCCGTTCGTGATCTCTGAGACGGCAACCCTCATCGAGGCGATCAGCGTGTCGGCCTCCGCCGCGTGCCCAGTGGCGTCGCCGAGGACTTCGATCTGCTCGTACACGCCAGCGATCGTGGACGGCGAGGGCATCATCAGAACGGTGACGCCCAGGTCCTCGAGGCTCTGCACAAGGTCGCCCGGATCGAAGAAGAGGACGACCACGTCCGCTCCGAGCGCAACGATTGACTCGACGCTTGGGCTGAAGGCGTCGACGTGCTCCAGCGACGCCACAGCGGCAGGGCAATCGGACGTGTTGTCGACGGCCGTCATCGCGTCGGCGGCGCCGATGGCGTAGAGGATCTCGGTGTGACCGGCGGAGAGCGAGGCGATCGCCTGCGGCGCGGCTTCGATCGTCAGCAGGCGGCCGCTGCCATCGGTGATCTCCGCCGGAAATGCGGAGGCATCGGGCGCCGAGCCGGGGAACGCCTCGGCGCAATCGAACGAGAACGCCGCCGGATCCTCCGTGGGCGAGGCAGTGAACTCCTGGGTTTCGGTCGGCGTGGCGTCACCACCGGCGTCGTCATCGCCGCAGGCGGCGGCGAAGACGAGCACGGCGACGAGGCCGGCGAGAACGAAGACTATACGCATGGTGCGGTTCCTCCCGTCAACTGGCGGAAGGCAAGGGCGCGGTCAAGAAAAAAGACCCCTGCCCGAGTGAGCAAGGGTTCATCGCCTGAGCGCGAGGCCCATGCCTTTCCTCGAAGGCTGGTACTCGGACTTAGGCAGGCGACCTGGCTTCCCTGGTCTCTCCGACGCGGCGGAGAACCGAGGATACAGTTGCGGGACAGCGCCGGCCTCTCACCGGCTTCGCTTTTGACTCCTGCGCCCCGTCAGCGAGTAGACCGCTGGCGGAACGTCGTGGAGACCTCCGTCCACTTATTCGATTGTGGCCGCAGTATAGACCCGCTCCAGGCAAGCGTC
>JADFTG010000340.1 GCA_022560365.1 Chloroflexota bacterium
GTCGCTGCTATTGAAGCCTATCTCCAGCACTACAACGAGAACCCCACGCCCTACGTCTGGACCGCGACCGTCGACGCCATCCTAGCAGCCCGTGGTAAAAGTCTTCCTAATTAGATCAATCACCCTATTAGATCATTAGCCAGAATCGATCTTGATTCTTATACTGCTATCCATGGCGATGGGCAAGAAGCGAACGCGCGACCGACACGCGACCATGTGGGTCGCCACGGCGGATCTGCCACAGAGTGCCGGGCATCCATTCTACGAGCGGCTGAATCGTGTGCTCGACGATGCGGGTTTTGACGCCTTCGTTGAGAAGCAGTGCGCGAAGTTCTATGCGGCCACAGTGGGTCGGCCGAGTCTGGCGCCGGGCCGGTATTTCCGGCTGCTGCTGCTCGGGTATGTTGAAGGGTTGGACTCGGAGCGCGGGATCGCGTGGCGCGCGGCCGATTCGCTGAGTATCCGCACCTTTCTGGACGTCGCGCTCCATGAGGCCACGCCGGACCACTCGACGCTGTCGCGCACCCGCCGCCTGATTGACCTGGAGACCCACGAGGCCGTGTTCACGTGGGTCCTGCAGCAGCTGGCCGACGCCCAGCTCGTGCAGGGGCACACGATTGGGATCGACGCCACGACGTTGGAAGCCAATGCCGCGATGCGGAGCATCGTGCGGCGAGACACCGGGGAACCCTACGACGCGTTTCTGACCCGGCTGGCCGAGGCCTCCGGGATCGCGACCCCCACGCGGGCCGAGCTGGCCCGCTTCGACCGCACCCGGAAGAAGAAGGGATCGAACGACGACTGGACGCACCCCCACGATCCGGACGCCAAGATCACGAAGATGAAGGACGGCCGCACCCACCTGGCTCATACCGCCGAGCACGCCGTCGACCTGGACACCGGGGCCATCGTGGGCGTGACGGTCCAGGATGCCCACACGGGCGACACCACCACCATGGTCGAGACGCTCATCACGGCGGCGGAACAGGTCGAAGCGGTGGGCGCAGCGGGGATCACCGAGGTCGTCGGCGACAAGGGGTATCACAGCAACGAGACGATGGAGGCGTTCGTGGACCTCGGCGTGCGCAGTTACGTCTCGGAGCCGGATCGCGGGCGGCGTCACTGGACGGGCAAGGCCGCGGCCCGGAAGGCGGTGTATGCGAATCGTCGTCGCATTCGGGGCGCGCGCGGGCGACGCCTGCTGCGGCAGCGCAGCGAACGGCTGGAACGGCCCAACGCCCATCTCTACGAGACCGGCGGGATGCGCCGCGTGCATCTGCGCGGGCATCCCAATATCCTGAAACGTCTGCTCGTCCACGTCTGCGGCTTCAATCTCGGGTTGCTGATGCGGCAGCTGACGGGCGTGGGCACGCCGCGGAGCCTCCAGGGCCGCGCGGCGGCTGCCTTCGGCGCGCTGATCGGTCTCCTGGGCGGGTGCTGGCAGCGTCTGAGTCACTCCTGGGCCCCGACACCCCGAGATCCATCGGATGCGTCGTGTGGCGGTCCGGCGACGCGCCAACCCGGGCCCATGATCCTCAATCTACGAATAGCCCCTTCTACCACGGGCTGCTAACACGGCTTGCAGCCGACGCCGACAAGCGTCACTCAGTCGGCGCGGCTGAAGCCTGCGTCCTCGCGAATCATCAGCGGATATGAGATCCAGCTCGTCTTCAGCCCCTCCAGCTGGCGTGCCGGGACGAATCGCTCCCGGATGCGCTCGAGGTTGAAGAACTCCGTGTGCAAGTCGAAGCGTCGCTTGCGGGCCTCGTAGAACTGCTCGAGCTTCGAGAGCTGCACGAGCCCGAACGCAGCGTGCATCTCCGACGGCTCGAAATTCCAGCCCACCTCCTCGAAAATGAAGAACGTGTCGTACGGGATCCCGTCGATTACTGCCTCGAAGCGGCCGCCCGAGCCCTCCTTCGAGCCGAACATCTGCACCTCGGAGCTGCGCCCCCAGCGGCGTAAGAGGAGTGCTCGGTCCCACTCTTCATCGCTGTTGACGGCGAGCAGTCCGCCGC